>JAKSSQ010000054.1 GCA_024403005.1 Clostridia bacterium
GGATGGGGATCCATAATTTCCATCTTGTAGATGGAGTTGAATTCTTCACCTCTGTCCTCGTAGCCGATGCGGGAGAATACTTCCTCGTAGCCTGCATCTTCGATTGCAGCTGCGAGCATAAAAATCTTGGAAATACTCTGGATTGTAAACTTGTCTTCGCAGTTTCCGATGGCGTACTGCTGTCCGTCTACTGTGGTAATGCAGATTCCCAGTCTGTTGGGGTCTGCTTTTGTAAGTTCGGGAATAAATGTGGCGGCGTTGCCCTGACCAAGCCACCCTGATGCATAGTTATAAGCATCTGTAACCAGCTGCTTCATGTTGTCCTCCTGATTTTGCAAACAGTAATCTTCTATTCTTCTATTTCAACTTAAATACTTCCTGTGCGGTTTTGCAGAAAACCTGTTCCAGGTCTGCTTCGCTTTTAATTGCTCTGCGGAATGTAGCCAGTTCCACGGGGATATTTTCCGGAATATCCGAAGAGAACATGAGCTTGCTGCATCCGAGAGTTTCCACCATGCCCATAAATGCTGCGATATCTACCCAGCTGGGTTCAACAAATACGTTGTCGAAGCGCTTGGCAACGTCCACTGCGCAGCCTGTGGATGCACCGCTTGCCCCTGCGTGGGCCATTACAACTGTAAGATCCGGGAATTCTTCTGCTACTTTTGCGACCTTGATTGGGTCAGCGAAGGAACCGCCGTTGCCTGTGTGGATCATGACGGGTACACCCAGAGACCTTGCCACGTCGCAGCAGGCCAGACCGTCTTTGCAGGCCGGGTTAATGGCGTGTCCGATGGGAGACAGCTTGACCCCAACGAACCCCAGTTCCTTAACGCATCTTTCCGTTTCTTCTGCGTAGTCGTTTAAGCGGAAGTGGGGATTCATGGAAGACATGCCCCAGAACTTAACGTCTTTACATTCCTGGGTAAGCTTATAAATGCGGTCGTGGATTTCCTTATAATCCTCGATGTAGGGCCTGGGAATGCAGGGCTGCACGAGGGCGCCGCCGATTCCGTATTCCAGACAGCTGTCCGTTATAAATTTTTCGGTATTGTCCATATCGAAGCATACATCGTAGCCAAGATGTACATGGGCATCAATAATCATAATTTTGCACCAGAACCTTTCTAAATATATGTATATTCGGCCTTGCCGCCGTCCAGAACGGTAAAGATTTCCTTAACCATGGTCGTTCCGACGCGCTCGAGGGCTTCGTCTGTGTTAGCTCCCAGGTGGGGAGTTGCCAGGAAGTTGGGCAGTCCTACGAGAGGATTGTCCAGCGTGGGCGGTTCGCTTACGTAAACGTCGCTGGCAGCTGCGGCAATCGTGCCGTTCTTTAATGCTTCGCAGAGATCCGCTTCGTTAACGACTCCTCCTCTGGAAGTGTTTACGAGTATTGCGGAAGGCTTGCAGAGAGCCAGCATGTCCTTGTTGATAAGGTTTGCTGTGCAATCTGTAAGGTGAACCCCAGGAGAGATAATGTCGGCGTTCTTCATAACCTCTTCTACGCTTTCGCAGCGTGTAATTCCAAGCTCTGCAGCCTGCTCGTCCGTAAAGTGGGGGCCGTAGCCGATAACTTTGCAGCCGAAGCCGTTTATCGCGATCTTAGCGGTTCTCTTTGCAATGTCACCTACTCCGACTAAGCCCAGAGTCTTGCCGCGCAGCTCGTTTCCGAAGAGAGTCGGAGGTGCGTTCACGGTGTTTTCGCCGGAGATAACCAGTCTGTCCGCAAGGGGAATCTTGCGCAGCAGAGCCAGCGCGAAAGTAATAATCAGTTCGGCAACCGAATCTGCGTTCTGGAAAGGCACGTAGAGTATGGTGACCCCATGCTCCTTGCAGTACTCTAAATCCATTCCGTCGCTTCCTGTGCCGTGGACTGCAATTACCTTTAATTTAGGTGCTTTTTCCAGGACTTCGCGGGGAAGCTTAAGGTTTCTGTTTATTATTGCTTCAACTTCTGAAAGATCGTTCCAGTCGCTCACAATTTCGGCGCGGGTCTTGAGAAGCTCCAGTGCTTTTGGATGGATGCTTTCGCAGAGAAAAACTTTCAACTTTATCGCTCCTTTTTATTAACAGGTCTTGCTATTACGGCGCGGCGGCCTCGGCCGCCGCATTTGCGGAAAAAATAACCGAAGCGAAAGAGACTTCGCTTCGGTTTCTGGCAATATAAACTATTCTGCAGCGCAAACGATGCTGATTTCGCAGGGTGCATTGCCGGGAAGGCTTCCCATACCGATGGAAGCTCTTGCTGCAACGCCTGCATCGCCCAGTTCTTCTACGAGATAATCTGTAGCGAAGTCTGCAAACTTTGCATGTGTTGTGAAATCGGGTTCTGCGTTGATGTAAACAGTAAGGGTAAGAACCTGAACGATCTTTTCTCCTTCTGTCAGCTTGTTCTTAGCAGCTGTGAGAGCATTGTCTGCTGCCTGGCGAACAGCTTCCTTGTAAGTTTCCAGCGGAGTATCCTTTGTAACCTTGCCGGAGAGGATCATGACGCCGTTCTTGCGGGGGGTCATGCCTGCTGTATAAATCATGTTTCCGTAGCGTGTTGCGGGAACGTACTTACCCTGGGGAATGGGATTTGCCTTTACTTCGCTCATTTTCTATATAACTCCATTAACTTGAATAATCTGTCCATAGCTGCTTCTGCCTTGTTCTTGTCCTGGGAGAAGTTGATTCTGAAGCTGTGGATGTACTGAGGTCCGAATTCTGTACCCGGTGTGATTGTAACGCCTGCGTGTGCTCTTGCAATCTTGATGAACTGATGCAGGGAAACGTCCAGTTCGGGGATTGTGATGAACAGGTAGCTGCCGCCGTCTGTAGCTCTTGCTGTAACGCCGGGAACCTGCTTGCACTTAGCCATGATCATGTCGCGGATTGCTTCGTGCTGCTTAACTCTGTCTGCCAGCCATCCTTCGGGTTCGTTGAACCAGCAGTTGAATACAGCCTGGTTGTAGCCGCCGCAGCGCAGGGACATGATAGCCTGGAGCTTTTCCATTCTTTCGATGATTGCGGGTGTACCGAAAGCAGCGCCGAGTCTGTAGCCGGACAGGGATTCTGTCTTGGAAGGTCCGATGATTGTGATGAGGTTCTCGGGGATTTCCTTCTGTGCGCGAAGGTGTGTATAGTTAATTCCGCTGTAAACCTGGCGGGAGTAGAGTTCGTCTACGATGAGTGTAGCGCCGTACTTCTTTGCCATAGCTGCGATGCCGCAGATTTCGTCGAAGGAGTAGATGCAGCCTACGGGGTTGTTGGGGTTGGAGAAGAGGAACAGCTTAGCGCCAGCCTTGAAAGCTTCTTCGAGAGCTTCGAGGTCGATGCCGGAAGCACCTGCTTCTGCTGTTTCGTAGTGCATGGGGATTGCGATCATTTCGCCGCCGAAGAATTCTGTCATCTTGCGGTTTGCGAAATAGTCGGGTTCAACGATGGCAACCTTGTCTCCGGGCATGATGTTTGCGCCCATAGCGAGGAACAGAGCGCCCTGTGTGCCGGGTGTAAGGATAATTCCGCCTTCGGGGATTTCTGCGCCTGTGAATGCAGCGATTCTTTCTGCGAGGCTTGCAAGGATAGCATTTCTTCCCTTATAGGGTGTATAAGCCTGAGCGCCGCCTTCTTCTACACCTGCTGCGAAGAGCTCGAAGCTTCCGGGTGTGGGTGTGTGTGCGTCTACGTCGCCGTGGCTGAAATCAACGGGTTCGCCTTCCAGCTTGGGTCCTCTTAAATCCAGAGGAGCGTCTTTCTGCTGGCTTTCCTGACCGGGAGCGTTGTCTACTCCCAATGTGGCAAATTTTTCTTCAATAGTCATTTGAAAAACTCCTTAATTTTACGAGATGTTAAACAGTTAGTATGATAATTATAGTGTACTCAATTCGGCGCGAGGGGTCAACATACCATAATAATTTTCTGAAAGTAATCGGATAACGGAAGATACTGTGGTATCATATTTCCATGGATTTAATAACTGCAAGACACATAAAAAAGAGTTATTCCGAAAAGCCTCTGCTTACGGACATTAACATCATAATTCACGAAAACGATAAAATCGGGCTGGTTGGGGTCAACGGCAGCGGCAAATCGACGCTGCTTAAGATTCTGGCAGGCGTCATGGACGAAGAAGGCGGCGAAATCGTAAAGAGCAGCGAACTTCGCATGGGCTATCTGCCCCAGAACCCGGATTTCAATCCCGAACTTACTGCGCTTGAGCAAATGCAGGCCTACATGCCCCGCCCCGCGGAGGAATATGTGTGCAAGAGCCTGCTTTCCCGCATGCACATCGACGACTACGACATGAAGATGAAGTACATGTCGGGCGGACAGCGCAAGAAGGTCGCTCTGGCTGCGGCTATGGCCGGGGACCACAATCTCCTTATCCTGGATGAACCCACCAACCACATGGATGCGGACATTATCGAGTGGATGGAAGACCAGCTGGGCCTCTATAAGGGCGCCGTTTTAATGATTACCCACGACAGATACTTCCTGGAGCGCGTAACAGACCACATCTGCGAAATCAACCGCGGAAAGCTGGAAATGTACGAAGGCAACTACGATAAATACCTGGAAGACAAGGCTGCGCGCCTTTCCATGGCCATAGCGACGGAGCGCAAGAGAGCAGCGATATATAAGAAGGAGCTGCGCTGGATCCACTGGTCCGCGCCGGCAAGAACCACCAAGGCCAAGGGCAGGATCCAGAGATTCGAGCAGCTGGAGGCAGGCAAACAGACCTTCGAGAATCCTCAGCTGGAAATCGACACGGTAAGCTCGCGCCTGGGCAAAAAGATTATCGAGATTAACAATATCTCCAAGAGCTACGACGGAAAGACCTTTATCGACGACTTCAGTTACACCCTTCTGCGCCGCGACAGAGTGGGCATTATCGGCCCCAATGGCTGCGGCAAATCTACATTATTAAAGATTATCGCAGGCAGGCTCGAGCCGGACAGCGGGTTTGTCGACAGAGGCGAAACGGTTCGCATAGGCTACTTCTCCCAGGAAGCCGAGGAGCTTGACCCCAATGTGCGCCTTATAAAATACGTGGAAGACATCGCCCTTTCCGTACAGACTTCCGACGGATACATCTCCGCATCCCAGATGCTGGAGCGCTTCCTCTTCCCACCCCACATGCATTCCACTATGGTCGGAAAGCTTTCCGGCGGCGAAAAGCGCAGGCTGGCCCTGCTTTCCGTGCTCATGCAGGCTCCCAACATCCTCCTTCTGGATGAACCCACCAACGACCTGGACATCGACACCCTTACCATCCTGGAAGACTACCTGGACGATTTCCCCGGTGCGGTCGTAATAGTTTCCCACGCCAGATACTTCCTGGACAGACTGGCTATTAAGACCTTCTCCTTCGAAGATGGCGGCCAGATCGAGCAACACATCGGCGGCTACAGCAAGTCCATGAACGAAAGAGATGCCAGAGCGGAAGAAAGAGCAGCTGCTCTCGCAGCGGAAAAGAGCGCCCAGAAAGCTGCGGCAGCTTCCGGCGCAGATGCAGCACCCAAGGCTGTTAAGCTTAAGTTCAGCTATAAAGAACAGAAGGAATTCGAAGAAATAGACGACGTTATCGCAGGTCTGGAAGATAAGATTGCCGAGACCGACAAGCTTATCGCTGCAGAAGCCGCCACCGGCAACTACAAGAAGCTGATGGAGCTCACTGCAGAAAAGGACGGCCTGGAAGAACAGCTTCTGGAAAAGATGGAGCGCTGGGAATACTTAAACGACCTGGCTGCGAAGATCGAGGCTCAGAAGAAAAGATAGCTTAAATACGATGCAAAAAAGACCCGGAAATTCCGGGTCTTTTAATATCGTTTATTTACGATGAATGCGCTTGTTGCCTGGGCTTTGAGCCGCCAAGCAATCCGGCTATTCTTCTTTGTTCAGCATTTCCAGAGCCTTGCAGATGAGGTCGATGCACTGGTCGTCTGTAAATACGGAAGTGTCGATTACGAGGTTGTAGTTGGAAGCTGCACCCCAGGTCTTGCCTGTGAAGTATGTGTAGTGAGCAGCTCTGGATGTGTCGGAATTCTTAAGGCTTTCTTCGATGGATCTGAGAGTAAGTTCCTTGTTTTCGATTTCCTTATCCGTAAATTCGTTCTGGGAGAGGCCCAGTTCGTACATACGGTTGATTCTGTAATCCATGGTGGATCTGATGTAAATGCGGAGAGCATTGGGATAGTCTTCCAGGATTGCGTCGGAGTTTCTGCCGATAATTACGCAGTTGCCCTCTTCTGCAATCTTGCGGATAACTTCTTTCTGTTCTTTATATACCTTTTCGATAGAAGACGTGTTGGATCTGGAGAAGCCTGCGAAGGGAATGAAGCCTCCCATGTGTGCGGAGATGGACTTTTCCAGGTTCTGGCTCTTTGTGTCTGCTGCGTTTTCGTCGATGTTAAGATTTTCGGCAATTTTGCTTACGATTTCCTTGTCGTACATCTTGTAGCCAAGCTTTTCTGCCAGTTTAATGCCGATGGTGCGTCCGCCGCTTCCGTGCTGACGGCTGATAGTGATTACGTTCTTCATAATATCGCCTCTCTTTGGAATAAAATATACTCCTATTTTAGTCTTAATTTTAGGGTCGTGCAACAATTATTAAGCCCTTTTCAGCCCTATTTGCTCACCGAAATAATTCAAGTTTAAAAAATTATATTCTGCAAGGATTTATTGACTCTACGCACAAAAAAGAGTACAATTTTTATGTTTCGCATAAATAAAAAATCGAAAGGAAACAACAATGGACATTATCAATTTTATCCTTGCAATCTCACCGATCGCATTGGTACTCATTGGCATCATGCTTCTCAAGATGCCTGCATCCAAGATCGCTCCAATCGCTCTGCTTTGGGGCATGTTCCTTGCAATTGCTGTGTTTAACATCAACGATCTCACACTTAAAGAACAGATCGTAACCCTCGATGCCAGCGTTTGGAAGGGTATTAAAGAAGGTTTCAAGATCGTAGTTATGATCTTCGGTGCGTTCACCATCCTCAACTCCCTTAAGTACACCGGAGCAATTGAGGACGTAAAGGCCGCAATCACTAATATTTCCGGCACAGACCGCCGTGTACAGTTAGTTATTGTTGGCTGCTTCGTACCTATTTTCCTCGAAGGTGCAGCAGGCGCAGGCGCTCCCGCAGCTCTGGTAGCTCCCTTCCTTGTAGCTCTCGGCTTCAACCCGATCACATCCATCGTAATCGCACTCTTAGGCGACTGCGTTTCCACATGCTGGGGCGGTGCCGGTCTGACCACAATCAACGGCGGTGCAGCTCTCGTAACCGCAGGTCTTTCCACACCGGGTCTCAACTCCGCAATGGCTGGCCACTATACATCTATAGCTCTTATCCTCGTACCCTTCATGGCCGTATTAATCGCATTCGGTCCCAAGGGCTTTAAGGGCGTTGTACACTACCTGCTCTTCGCAGGCGTATCCGCAGGCGCTGCAATGTTCTGCCTCTCCAACTTCGTTGGTCCCGAAATCACATCTCTGGGAACAGGCCTCATCGCAGTAATCCTTTCCGTAATCTTCATCAAGATCGTGCCCATTAAGACACCGGAAGAATTCAAATTCGTACAGGAAAGCACAGGTGTAAGAAAGTACTCTGCATTCCAGGCTCTTTCTTCCTATGTATACATGATCATCCTTATCCCCCTGGTTCGCTATGGCGTACCTGCACTCTTCCCCGCAAACGGCTTCGCTACAATGTGCCTCTTCGGCTACATTTCCTGGGTAGATGCAGTTATCTTCATCTGCGCTATGCTGGGCTGCCTTACACTCAAGATGGCAGGCAAGGATATTAAGGCAGTTATGAACCAGACATCCAAGACACTTACTCCCGTAATGATCACAATGGGCAGCTTACTCTGCCTCTCCTACATCATGCAGTCCCCCGCTACAGGCATGATGAGCACAGTAGCTAAGACTATCGCAGCTATCGTAGGTCCCGCTTACCCCGCAGCTGCAGTATTCATCGGATCCTTCGGTTCCTTCATTACAGGTACAGGTCTGGGCTCCAACATCATGTTCGCCGGTATGCACATCGAAGCTTCTCAGCTGCTCGGAATCAACCCCATCGTTGTATTCGGCGGCCAGAACGCTGCAGGCTCTCTGGGCAACCTCATCTGCCCCAACAACATCGTAGCTGCATGCGCTACAGTAGACCAGGTTGGCAACGAAGGCCAGGTTATGAAGCAGTCCTTCAAGGCATTCGGCGTTATCCTCGTACTGTACATGGTTCTTTCCATGGTTTACACATACATGCTCTACTCCGGTTTCGGAATGTAGTATGGTTAAATAAAGGAGTAATACAATGAAGACAAGAAAAGTAGCAATTATCGGCCTCGGCCATGTTGGTGCTCACGTAGCATATACACTCTGCAACCAGGGAACAGTAGACGAACTGGTATTAATCGATAAGGACGAAAAGAAGCTGGCAAGCGAAGTTCAGGACTTAAGAGACTGCATCGCTTACATGCCCTACCCCGTTAAGATTTCCGCAGGCGACTTCCCCGACCTCAAGGACTGCGACGTTGCAGTTAACGCAATCGGCAAGGTTGCTCTTCTGGAAACTCTCGACAGACTTACAGAACTCAACTTCACAATTCCCGGCGTAAAGAGCTACATCGATAAGATTAACGATTCCGGCTTCAACGGAATCTTCATCAACATCACAAACCCCTGCGATCTGGTAACTTACACATTCGCTAAGGGTCTCAAGCTCCCCAAGGGCCACATCTTCGGAACAGGCACAGGCCTGGATACTTCCAGACTCATCTCCGCTCTGGCTATCCAGACAGGCATCGCTCACAACTCCATTAACGGCTACATGATGGGCGAACACGGCGCAAAGCAGTTCACACCCTGGTCCGCAGTTACATTCAACGGTATGCCTCTTGACACATGGGAAAAGAAAGACGATCGCTTCAAGTTCGACCGCGATGCTTTCACTAAGGCAGCTATCGGTGGCGGCTGGGTAACATTCAGCGGCAAGAAGTGCACAGAATACGGCATCGCAGCAACTGCAGCTCGCATGGTAGAAGCAGTTCTCCGCGACGAAAAGGTTATTCTGCCCGCTTCCATCGGTCTTGAAGGCCAGTGGGGCGAATCTGATCTCTTCGTTGGCGTTCCCTGCCTCATCGGTAAGGACGGCGTAGAAGAAATCGTTGAAATCCCTCTCACAGAAGAAGAACTCGCAAAGTTCCACGAATGCTGCGACGGCGTTCGCAAGAACATGGAATACCTCAAGGATCTCTAATCCAAGGCAAATTCATCCCCCGGAAGCTGGTTTTCCGGGGGTTTTTGTTTGCTAAAACCGCTTTTTCCCTTATACTTATATCTATGGTTAAACTTTATGCAGCGCCCCTTGAAGGGGTCACAGGCTATGTCTGGCGCAACGCCCACCGGCAGATTTTCGGCGATGCGGACAAATACTACACGCCTTTCATCGCGCCCAACAAGCACCTGTGCTTTCAGACAAAAGAATTAAGAGACATAACCCAGGACGAAGAGAATCTGGTTCCACAGCTTTTAACTTTCAACGCGGAGCACTTTATCTGGGCCGCAAGGGAGATGCAGTTCTACGGATATAACGAAGTGAACCTCAACCTGGGCTGCCCAAGCGGCACTGTTGTGGCCAAGGAAAAGGGCAGCGGCGCCCTGCGTGACCCAATCCGCCTGAATTGGTTTCTGGATGATATCTTCGAAGTCCTCACCGACATGAAGATCTCCGTAAAGACCAGAATCGGACTTAATAATGAAGAAGAATGGCCTGCAATCCTGGCGGTCTTCGAGCAGTATCCGATCTGCGAGCTTACGGTGCACCCTCGCCTAAGAATCCAGCAGTACAAAGGCCTGGCAAACAGAGATCTCTTTAAAGAGCTTATGGGCAGCACCAAGCTGCCCCTAGTCTATAACGTCGACGTATATAAAGCAGATGACGAAGCTTTCACCTGGGGCTGCCCGGTAATGTCCGGAAGAGGCCTCATTACAGACCCGGCGCTCTTCCGCAAGGCAAAAGGCGGAAAAGCAGCTTCCAGAGAAGAATTCATAGCTT
>JAKSSQ010000055.1 GCA_024403005.1 Clostridia bacterium
CGGCCTTGCAGCGGTTACCAACGACGGGCCGGAAGTTCTGGGCAAGTGCCCAAGATGCGGAAGCGACGTGATCGAAAGCGAAAATGCCTACAGCTGCACAGGTTTTAAGAACGGCTGCAGATTTGCAATCTGGAAGAAGCAGAAGCAGAAAATGCTTGCAAAAGTCGTATTCACGAAAAGCGATGCAAAGCGCTTTCTTGCAGGAAAACCCAGCAGAAAAAGCAGACTTATCGACAAAAAAGGCAATATTTTTGCTGCAAAGCTCATAATGGTCGAAGACGCAGACAACCCCTACGGCCCAGTCTACAGAGTGCTGGACGGCTCCATAGCAGTTAAGGAAGGCGACCCTTCAGCTATAAAAATCGAAACATATACAGAAGACGGAAAAGCCGCAGCTCAGTAGCTGCGGCTTTTCGCTCTCCATATACTCTTAAATTATCCTGCCTTCTGCACGGGCTTCGTAAGTTTCTCCGTATTCAAGAATTCCGGCGTCCCTGTCGTAGTGGTAGACATTGTCCGTAAGCTTATCTGCCGGGTCCACTTCCGCGGCGTTGATTGCGGTCACCATGCCCTTTAAACGGACTGCCGGCATCGCACTCCCGTCGGGAACCAGAATAAGCTCGTGGATGCTGGAAGGCAGTATGTAGAAACTGCTGTCCAGGTAGTCCGCCGCACTTTTCAGGAAGCCCGGATATGCAAGAACCGCAGCGCCGCAGTATTTCATGGAATTTGTGGCGATGTGCATGTCCCTTTCGGGCTCCAGAAACTCCGGAATATAGATATCTTCGCGGCGCATTGCGTCCAGCACAGTCTGAATTCGGTCGATGCGCGCAGGTCTCATGCGTGCGGAGTTTTCCAGAGCCGCAGCGTGGAGTTCATCGAGAGAAATACCCATTTCCTTAAAAATACCGTCGGTAATAAGTATGGAATACTCGTCCGAAGACATGACCCTGTAGATTACCGCCATGTCCAGAAGCGGCGTATAAGGCACAAAATCCAGTAACTCTTCGTTTTCCTCGGCGGAAACAAGCTGCACCATAAGGCTGCTGCGAACTGCTTCGAAGCTCAGATTCATGTCCGGATTTATGTCCGGTTTGTGGTGCAGATAGTAATTCACCATCTCTGCATTGTCTTCAACGAGTCCCCAGTAGCTCATGCCCATTTTCCACTGCTCGTAAGCGGTGCTAAGGTCGATATTTATGCCCAGGTTGCCCCCTTCCGGCATAATCGTAAGAGCTTCGTAAGTCCTGTTGGCCTTCTTTACGGTCTCCCGCATCGTATAAAACGGCTCAAGGCCCATGTCTTTGAGAGCGATTTCCACGTCTCTTTCAAATTTTTCAGCAAATTCCTTCAATGTTTTTCCTCTTTTATTCAACCCACTCGTAAACTGCGGTTCTGGATACGTCCGTCATTTTAAAGTACGGCAGGCGCAGTATGTCGCTGCCGTGCCACGACACCGTGACCACACTGCATGGCCTCTGCTGCCTTACGCCGTAAGCTAAAAGGCCCTCCTAGCCCTTTTCGTCGTCGAAAAGGTGGATTTCCGCAGAAATCCTGCCGTTTTTAAAGGACGAATAGGCTGTCTGGTCTTTCGCTAGCAGAAAGTTTATGTATTTCTCCGCATCCTTGCTTCGAAACACTATTTTGCCGTTGCTGTAAGCCGCCTGATCCATAAATAGCACGCTTCCGGCGGCATATTCCTCTGCACAGGCCTTAAGATGGAGCTGCATTTTCGTGTATCTGTCCATATCCGACGTAAAACAGAGCAGACTCAGACACACGATGAGCAGCCCGAGAAAAGTTATAAATGTCTTCATCAGGGAAGCCTTTCGCTGGCGGTGTAGCTCTCTATGGTGTACAGATGCGGGTTATCGCTTTCTCTGATTCCGAAAAGCCTTCTGCCTGCCATCAGTTCACCCACCGGAACGGAAACCTTATAGTATATAAGTCCCCTCTCCCAGTCGGCCTGAGTGTAGGTTCCGGCATCCATAATGCGGTATTTAACCGTATCCGTAGCTTCGATGACCACATCCGAAGGCGAAATCCCGAAAGCGCTGCAGATATTATCCCGGAGCTCGTCCGTAATATCCTTCGTAAAGCAGCCCTCCTGCTTGGCTTTTTCCTTCGCAGCGTAGACCATGTCCGTAAGAAGACCTGTCCTGCTGGAATTCACCTGGTCCATGGAAAACTGCACGAAAAACACCAGCATTAAGGGCAGAATCGCCACGAGAACTATGAATTGTTTCACTGTCCATCCTCCATGGTCCGCATGGTAATTTCGCTCTGCCACACGCCTTTAACCAGGCTGTAAACGCTGTCATCCGAGCTTCCCGCGATTAAATTAAACAGGGTGAGCCCCAGCATGATGGAAGCCGCCATTATAATCAGCTGCTTCATGCTATTCGCCGCCGCCAGCCGGAAGCTGCCCGCTGAAAGTGCTTGTAATCTTGGATCCAACGCCGCTGGAAAGCTGAGTCGCCGTGTCGGAAAAACCGAGCACAACCACTGCAATTGCAATGCCCAGGAGGATCGTCGCAATCATGACAATTAACTGTTTCACATTTACTCCTTTCAATTAAAACTAGAACAATATACTTAAAGCATCCTTTTGCTGGATGAAGTAAGCCACATAGATAAAATTCAGCAGAACCGTCATGGAGTTGACCACAACGGGGAAATAGACCAGATCCGAGATGAGTTCGTCTCTCCTCTTCTGCTTTGTAAGGCGGTCTTCGCGCAGCGCCGCCCTGTAGGTCTCAACGGTATTCATAAGGTCTTCCGGAGGAATATCCTCCCAGCCAGCCAGAAAAGATCCGATATCCCTGGCGTAGCTAACACCAATTGCCTTGTAGAGCGCATCTTCCGCGCTGCTGCGGTCGTATACCTGGAGGCTGCGGGCCATGTCCAGGTACACAGGCCCCAGCCCCGGGCTTATATCCGCCAGCTCTTCCAAAAGCAGCTGGGTGCTCATGTAGCGCCCGCGGCCTACAGCCACCAGGTTTTTGATGTAAGAAAGAGATTCGGACATCTCCCTCTGCAGATTCTCGGATTTTCTTGCATTTCCAAGCTTTTTAAGCCTTCTGTACAGAAAGCTTTCCTTCGCGATCTGCCTGGAAGCGCTGAAGTATTTTTCCGCCTGGGCCTTCAGGTCCCTGCCGGGGCGCGGCTGCTCCAGCAGCCGCACCCCGGCCCAGAAAGCACCCAGGAATATAAAACTTATATACATGTCAGTAATCTATCCTCGCATTCCCAAGTATCCTTAAAATCACCAGGTTCACCAGGAACAAAAATAAAGAAAACATAAAGAACAGCAGCCCTTCCGGCGTCATGAACTGGTTTTTAAGCAGATTTGCCGGTGAAACATCCAGATAAACGACGGAAAGAAGCATGGTTCCGAAATATAACAGCGGAATTAAAAATATGGTCATGCGGGCCGACTCGCCGTTGAGCCTCTTCCGCTCCTCCGCCCGCTCATTGGCAGTTTTAAGCTGAGTAATAATGTCTGCCAGACCTTCCGAAACATCCGTGCCGTTAATCAGCGCCATCCTTATGCAGACTGCCAGCATGTTTCCCCATACTGTGCCCATGGCAAAGGAGAAATTCTCCGTTTCAGCTTTAATTTCCTCCGGGCTTCCGCTGCTTCTAACGTGCATTAACAACCTGTAAAGCTGCTTTCTGCAGACCGGATAGTCGCCCTGAGCATTAACCGTAGTCTCCATTGCAGCGTAGATATTTCTGCTGCAGATCCTGTACTGCCTGTGCAGCTCGGAAACAAAGCTGATGCCTTCTCTGCTGCCCTTCGTTCTGTCGCTTTCCATCTTTACGACCAGGAAAAGCAGCGGAACGGAAGCCGCCATAATCGCAGCGAGCAGCGAAGTAAAGACCGTAAACATCCTCAGGCAGCCTAAAAACGTTAAAGTAAAGAGCATTATAAGAATTCCAAGGAATAAAGCCCCGTTCATCTCCTTCTGAAAGGCAGAATACATAATATTATTTATGTAGATAACCGGTTTCCAGGTCTCCCAGACCGCTTTTTTCTCTGTTCTGAGCCTTCTTCGCATGATAAATCCCTTAACAGCTATGCCTATTGCCCTTTCGGACAAAAGGAAGATTCCAGAGAGAAACAGCGCATATATCAGCAGATTTACCCCTATTGCAGCCGCTTTTGCGTTCATGTCAGCCCACCTCCGATCTGAATGGGCCGGCCTCTGCAAGCGCTCGGAGAATCAGCTGCATGTTTTCAAACTCCTCGTAGTCGCTTTCCCTGCCGTACTCGTACTGGGCCGGCCCGATAATATAGTTAAAGGTCCAGTTGTCCTCCACCGGGTTATAGCTGCAGATTGGGTCAATGCAGATTTCACCCTTGTCCGTGAGATACATCTGGTAAATGCCCTTAAGCCGCTTCCTGCTCTTGTCCGCAAGCTGGATAAAATGGAACAGATAGTCGAAACTTTCCGCGACCTTCATCATGGTAAGCTGCAGGTCTCCCCCTGTGGACTTAACTATCTCTGTGGCTACTTCCAACGGAAATTGCCTGGGATTCCTGGTGTGGAAGGTCATTTTCATGCGTTTTGTCCCTTTGCTCGCGATTCTTACAGCCGTATCCAGCGCAATACCGTCTCTGGCCTCCGCCAGGATAAAGTAGTCCGCATCGCTTCGCAGAAGGTTCTTGGATATCTGCTTGAGCTCGTCGCCGTCCGCTATGAGCTGCAGGATAGGCGCCCCCGGAAGCAGGTTGTGCATGGGAATTTCCGGGTCCGTCTCGACCATAACCCCTTCCAGCGCCGGGTCTTCCAGAGCCTGCCAGGTGCTTAAAAACGTGGTTTTAGCCGTTCTTACAGCCCCTACAAAAGCCACGTTGAATCCGATTTTCGCCATGGATTTAAACAGCGGAATCGCTTCTTTCGGAATGGTTCCTCTGCGAGCCTGCTCTTCAAAGCTTAAAGACGGAACTATGTAGCGGCGAAAAATCATGGATGGCCTGTCTTTCTTAGCAAGGGGAGGCACAAAGATCGTAACTCGCGTGCCGTCCAGCAGATAAGCTTCGTGGTAATCCTTATCCATTCGTTCTTCCGGCGTAAGCAGAAGTATGGCCTTAAGAAGCCTGTCCAGCCTCTCCGCCGAAAGCTTCTGCGGCATTAATTTCATGCGCCCCCGGTCCAGAAAATATATGTCCGAACCGATAATCTTTGCCGAGCTGCTGCCCGCATATTCCGGGCTGAACCACTGGGCCAGCCCCGCAAGCCCCCAGTTTTCGTGGTATATCCCCTGAGCCAGACTTTCGTACCACTTCGGATATTCGGCTCCGGAAGCCCCGAGGCTTTCCACGATCTCCGTAATCCTGCTCAGAAAATAGTTCTTTTCCTTTTCGTAGCCGATTATGGCCTTCTTCTGTATTTCCAGAGCGCTGCGGGAATTGTCCCTCGCCTCCCATTCTGCAAAGAATATGTCCATAACCCTGCTGCAAAGCTCGGAAAACTCCATGCCTGCCGCAGCCGGAGCAGATTTTTCAGCAAAAGACCTCTCCCTTACCGTTTCCCGGAAACTGAATTTTTCCATAAGCCCCTCCTGCCGTTTTCCCTGTGCGCCGCGCTGAACCCCAGCGAAGCCGCCGCATCTTCTTCCAGTGCAGTCATGTCCTTTGAATACCCTGCTTCTCCGTAAGAATAAATGCTCTTACAATCCGTCTCCGAATCTGAACCGTACCTGGATTTTCTAATAGTCAGAATGCCTAAAGAACCTGCAATTTCAAGGTTTCCCGAGCTTTTCTCCGAAAACCTTTCCGCCGCGTATTCCTTTGTATAAGGGCTGGATTTCTCGAATCCGCAGAGCACAAGAGCCCCAAAATTTATCCTCAGCTGCCTGTAGAGAGGAAGCGCCCAGGCCGTCCTGGAAAAGCAGACTTCAGACTGGCGGATAAGCATGTATACCCTGTCCGAGCAGAAGAGCGACCCTAAAGATAATCCGTGGTCCGCTTCGCAGCCCGCGTCGCAGATAATAAAATCGAATTCGCGCTCAAAAGACCGCAGCAGATATTCCGCCATCTCCGGCGTATAGTTTTCCCTGCTGCCGAAGTCCATATCCCCCGAAATAATGTGCAGATTATCCCTGCATCTGGATTTTTCAGCCAGTTCCCCTGCATCCAGCACCTTATCCTTAAGAAAAGGTCTTATATCCTTTACGGATTCCCTTACTCCCGGAAAATAATCGCTGCCCTTGCAGTCCGAATGCAGAAGCAGAATTCTCTTATCCGGATGTCCCAATGCCAGATGCTCCGCAAACCCCTGCGCGGTCTGGCTCACCCCTGTTTTGTGGTCCGCTGAATGGAATGAAATAATCAAAGCACCGCCTCCTCGGAAAGAAGCAGGCAGCTCGGCCCTGCAGCCGCAACCGCATCGAAGATGTTAAAGTAATCTTCCGTACTGCACATTATTTCCACACTTGTAATTACGGAAGACGGGCTCGCCGGGCCGTAAAGATGCCCTTCCCCTGCAACGTCCACGACTTCCTGTTCCGCAGAATCTCTAACGTAAGCAGCCCTGTAGCTTCCCAGCAGAACCTTATCCGGCATGGTATAAATGCAGATTTTATCCCCCGCTCTTAAGCTGCTGCTCCTGGAATAGATCCAGGAAGGCGGTATCACAAAGACCGACATACCTTCCGGCACATAGTCCCTATCCTCCACAAAATCGCTTTTAATAACCATTTCGCCTTTTCCTATGGCATGGGCCGCCTTGACCCCTTGCATGGCCGAAATTTCTTCCATAGATAAGGCTCCGTCCGGCATGGATTCCGGCAGAGTTTTTATAACGATAAACTTATCCGCGCTGATGGGCTCACCGGCCTCGATCTTAGCCGCAGCAACGGCTGCAGGCACGAATAAAACCTTTTCTCTGCCCTTTGTTTCCCATATGTACATGGCTGCAACGCTTAAAACTATAAGCACTGCACCCGCTATGCTCTTCCATTTCATGATTGGTTCACCTCGTTTCCATTATTTACCATTTATTATAAATAATTCCCAGTATTTGTCAACCATAATTTTCCATTATTACCATATTTAGTCTCGTGTTCATCCGACCCCAAATAACAAAAATAAATTGTTAAATATTTATCAATTTTGGTTTACGAAAGCATACCGGTGTGGTACAATATAGATGTAAAATTGTGTTGAATTGCATCAGCAATGTAAAACCATAAATATACAAGGAGGAAAAGCATTGTATAAGATTGTTAAAAAGCAAGAGCTTAACCCGACAGTAACCCTCATGTCCATCGAGGCACCCATGGTTGCTAGAAAGGCTCTGGCAGGACAGTTCATCATCCTGAGAGTTGATGAAGACGGAGAAAGAATTCCCCTCACCATCGCAGGCTACGACCGCACAGCAGGCACAGTAGACATCATTTATCAGGTAGTTGGCGGCACTACAATTAAGCTTAACCACAAGAAACAGGGAGAATACATCCAGGACTTCGCAGGCCCTCTCGGCAAGCCGACAGAAATTGAAGGCCTCAAGAAGGTTTGTGTAGTTGGCGGCGGCGTAGGCAACGCTATCGCATTCCCCATCGTTAAGGCTCTCCACGAACAGGGTTCCGAAGTTACAGCTATCGTTGGCTTCAAGAATAAGGACCTGGTGATTCTGGAAGACGAATTCAGAGCTAACAGCGACAATCTCATTCTGGTAACAGACGACGGTTCCTACGGCGAAAAGGGTATGGTTACAGACCCCTTAAAGAAACTGCTCGAATCCGGCGAAAAGTTCGACCAGGTTATCACAATCGGACCCATCATCATGATGAAGTTCGTTACAAAGACAGTTGAACCCTCCGGCATCCCCTGCATCGTTTCCATGTCCCCCATCATGGTAGACGGCACAGGCATGTGCGGCGGCTGCAGACTTACAGTTGGCGGCGAAACAAAGTTTGCCTGCGTAGACGGCCCCGATTTCGACGGCTACAAGGTAGATTTCGACGAAGCTATCGGCAGAGGAAGCATGTACAAGATCTTCGAAACTCACAAGAGAGAAGAAGCATGCAATCTCTATAAGGAGGTATAAGAAATGGCAAATATGTCTTTAATTAAGAACCCTATGCCTTCCCAGGATCCCATCGAAAGAGCAAAGAACTTTAAGGAAGTAGCTACAGGTTATACAAAGGAAATGGCTCTTGACGAAGCTGCAAGATGCCTTAACTGCAAGAATAAGCCCTGCACAAACGGCTGCCCCGTACAGATCAGCATCCCCGACTTCATCGCTAAGGTTGCTGCAGAAGATTTCGAAGGCGCTTACGAAGTAATTTCCAAGTCCTCTTCCCTTCCCGCAGTTTGCGGCAGAGTTTGTCCCCAGGAAAACCAGTGCGAAAAGTACTGCGTTCGCGGAATTAAGGGTGAACCCGTAGGTATCGGCAGACTGGAAAGATTCGTTGCAGACTGGCACAATGCAAACGCAACAGCTGCTCCCGTTAAGCCCGAATCCAACGGCCACAAGGTTGCAGTTATCGGTTCCGGCCCCTCCGGCCTCACATGCGCAGGCGACCTCGCAAAGAAGGGCTACGACGTAACAGTTTACGAAGCTCTGCACACAGCAGGCGGCGTACTCGTTTACGGTATCCCCGAATTCCGTCTCCCCAAGGCTATCGTTCAGAAGGAAGTAGACGGTCTCAAGGCTCTGGGCGTTAAGATCGAAACAAACACAGTAATCGGCAAGACAGTATCCGTAGACGAACTCATGAGCGACGAATTCGGTTTCGAAGCTGTATTCATCGGTTCCGGCGCAGGTCTGCCCATGTTCATGCACATTCCCGGAGAAAACCTCAAGGGCGTTTACTCCGCTAACGAATTCCTCACAAGAATCAACCTCATGAAGGCATTCAGAGAAGGCTCCGACACACCCATCCTGCCCCTCGCAGGCAAGAAGGTTGCAGTTGTAGGCGGCGGCAACGTTGCCATGGACGCAGCTAGATGCTCCAAGAGACTGGGCGCAGACGTATACGTAGTATACAGACGCGGCATGGAAGAACTTCCCGCAAGAAAGGAAGAAGTTGAACACGCAATCGAAGAAGGCATCATCTTCAAGACACTCAACAACCCCGTATCCATCAAGGGCAACGAAGAAGGCTATGTAAGCGCTATCGAATGCATTAAGATGGAACTGGGTGAACCCGATGCATCCGGCAGAAGATCTCCCGTTGCTGTTGCAGGCAGTGAATTCGATCTGGACGTAGACTGCGTAATCATGTCCCTGGGTACATCCCCTAACCCGCTCATCAAGTCCACAACAGAAGGCCTGGAAACAAACAAGAAGGGCTGCATCGTTGCAGACGAAGCAGGCAAGACATCCAAGCCTATGGTTTACGCAGGCGGAGACGCTGTAACAGGCGCAGCTACAGTAATCCTGGCTATGGGCGCTGGCAAGACAGCTGCTAAGGCTATCGACGAAGCTCTCAGCTAATTTAAAATAATTAATCCTGCCTCGGTAATCCGGGGCAGGATTTTATTGACTAATCATACTATTTACACTATCAAAACAAGGAGAACAAAATGAAAAGACAGGTTATGGTTGGTTCCCCCACCGCTACTTATAGTGAAGTTATGAGATTCGGCGATCTGCTGTTCGTTTCCGGACAGGTTTCCGACAATCCCGACACAGGCGAACTCATCCCCGGAGATATCGAAGAACAGACAACTAACGCTATCCTGAACCTGAAGCGCCACCTGGAAGCTGCAGGCAGCAGCCTGGACAACGTAATCAAGTGCACAATCTATCTTTCCAAGCCCGAACTCTTCGATGGCATGAACAAGGCTTACAGAAAGATGTTCGACCCCGCTAAGGGAGCTCCCGCAAGAATCACAACTTACGGCGCTACACTCTACGGCGGCATGGACGTAGAAATCGAATGCATCGCAGGCATCGAAGACTAATTTTAAATCCGAACGCTAAAAAACCCGCTCGTCTGAGCGGGTTTTGTTATGCTTACGTTATTCCTGTCCAATTGTATTGGTGATTCT
>JAKSSQ010000056.1 GCA_024403005.1 Clostridia bacterium
GTAGGATACATATCTGCACCTCTTAATTTATTAAGTGGCTCACGTCGTTAATGGCGAGGAACACCATTAAACCCATAAGCAGAACCATGCCTGCTCCGTGGATAAGGCCTTCTGCTTCGGCGGAAAGTCTGCCGCCGCTTAAAGTCCTTATAATTACAAAGAGTATTCTGCCGCCGTCCAGAGCCGGAACCGGGAGCAGGTTTACGATTCCCAGGTTCAGGGAAATCATGGCCATAAAGAACAGTATGGACACGAGCCCCATTTTAGCCTGCTCGGCCGTCATGGATACGATGCCGACAACGCCTGCCACATCGTCTCTGGAAGCCTGCCCGTGAACCAATGTGTTGAGCCAGTCAAACATGGCCGTGGAGTAGGACTTCATGATAGTTATGGTCGCTTTAAAAGCATTGCCTGCATTGTGTTCAACGCCGGCATTTATGCCTACCATGTACCTTCCGCTTTCGGAAAGCACCGGGGTGCATACATAATCTGTTGCGATGCCGTCCTTAACGCCGGTTAAGACCAGTTCTTTTCCTTCGCTGGCGTTTATGGCGTTTACGACTTCGGTCCAGGAGTCGTATTCCACGTGGTTAACGGATGTAATTCTGTCGCCACCTCTTATGCCGGCTTCCCAGGCAGGAGAGCCTTCCACTACGGAAGAAAGGGTCTGGGATGTCTGGCCTGCAAAAGTAAGCACGGAGATAAGGATTACGAAGCAGAGCAGGATATTCATGAAGGCGCCTGCTGCCAGGACTATAATCCTCTGCCACCAGGGCTTTCTGCCGAAGCTGCGTTCATCGTCTCCTTCGCCGTCTTCCCCTTCTATGGCGCAGAATCCGCCGATGGGCAGAGCTCTTACGGAGTATTCCGTTTCGCCCTTCTGCGTGTGCAGAAGCAGCGGGCCCATACCGATTGAGAATTCGTTAACCTTAATTCCGAAGAGCTTGGCGGTTGCAAAGTGGCCGAACTCGTGGATTGCTATCATAATGCAGAACAGGAGAATCGCAGCAATATAGGATATTATTGTCATTTATTTCTGATAAACTCCCTTGTTTCTCTTTCAACCTCGAAAATGTCTTCGAGGCATGTAATTTCGGAAGGCGCTTTGCGATCCAGGGCGGCTTCCACAAGCTGGCCGATCTGGCCGAAGCTTATTTCGTCGCGCAGGAATGCAGCTACAGCCTCTTCGTTTGCCGCGTTGAGCACAATGGGGCTGCTCTTTCCTTCTTCAATTGCTCTGTACGCCAGTCTTAAGCACTGGAAAGCGTTTAAATCCGGCTTTTCGAAATGCAGAGCACCGGCTGCGAAGAGATCCAGCGGTTCACCGACCTTGTCCAGGCGTCTGGGCCAGGATAAAGCGTAGGCGATGGGGACTCTCATGTCGGGTCTTCCCATCTGTCCGATTACGGAGCCGTCCATGAATTCAACAGCGGAATGCAGTATGCTTTCGGGATGAACGTGGACTTCGATGTCCTTTGGATCCATATCGAAGAGCCAGCTGGCTTCGATAACTTCCAGGCCTTTGTTCATCATGGTTGCAGAGTCTATTGTAATCTTTGCTCCCATGGTCCAGCGCGGGTGCTTAAGAGCCTGTGCCTTGGTTACGTTCATCATCTGCTCTCTGGTGTAGCCTCTGAAGGGGCCGCCGGAAGCAGTTAATATAATGCGCTTTACAGGATTGCCGTCGTTGCCCTGAATGCACTGAAAAATTGCGGAGTGTTCGCTGTCTACAGGCAGGAAGTTGATTCCGTACTTCTTAACAGCGTCCATAATTAAGCTGCCGCCTGCCACGAGGGTTTCCTTGTTTGCGAAGGCGATGTCCTTGCCGGCTTTAATTGCTTCGTAGGTGGGTCTTATGCCCATCATGCCCAGAAGCGAATTTATAACCACGGTGCTGTCAGAATTCACTGCAGCATCTACGATGCCGTCCATTCCCCAGGAAAACTTAATTCCGGGAAATTCAGCAGCGAGCTTTTCAGCATCTTCCCTTGCACCGCAAACAGCAAGAGCAGGCTTAAATTCCTTAAGCTGCTCCCTGAATAAATCTATGTTTTTTCCGCAGGTGAGCGCCGTTACGGCGAACTCCTCCGGATGATTTCTTACAACATCGAGGCTCTGGGTTCCGATGGAACCGGTTGAACCGAGGATGGCAATTTTCTTCATAATTTTACCTGTTAATGAAAAGTACTACGAAGTAGTAAACAAACGGTGCAGTCATGAGTACAGAGTCAAATCTGTCCAGGATGCCGCCGTGTCCGGGAATAAGGTTGCCGTAATCCTTAATGCCCATCTTGCGCTTGAAAGCGCTTGCTACGAGGTCGCCGCACTGTGCGACGAAGGAACCGAAGAAGCCCATTGCAAGGCAGTTAAGCAGGTGCTGGGGTGCAACAAAAGATGCTACAACCGCACAGATGCATGTGCTGCCGATAATGCCGCCGATAGAGCCTTCTACGGTCTTTTTAGGGCTTATATGGGGGATAAGCTTGGTTTTTCCCAGGAAAACGCCCGAGAAGTAAGCGAAGATATCCGTCATAAAAGCGGTTAAAAATACCATCCAAACCATGATGGAATTCTCGGGAAGCTGGTCTATAAGGCTGATGTGTACATAGAAAAACGGTATGTACATAACGCCGATAATCGTTGCCAGAGAGTCCTGGATATTGTTCGTATCCTTTGTGAACAAACTTAGGCACAGACCGCTGAACGTGGTAATCGCTACCCAGAACAGCATGCCTTCCGCGAATTTATACTCTTCCAGCCCTCCGAAAAGGTGCATGGCTACAATGCCGAAAAGTATGAGTGTACATGCATATCCTACAAATTTAAAGGGTTTCACGCCCATGTTTTCGAAACCGTTGTAGAATTCGTGCAGTGCAACGAAACTTACGATGGCCATACTTACGAAAAGAGGTGTTCCTCCGATAAATACGAGGGCAATGAACGGAAGCATAATTAGAGATGATACAATTCTGGTCTTCATTTAAGTCCTCCGAATCGTCTTTCTCTTCCGTTGTATGCTTCTATGGCTTTTTCCAGCTCTGCGGGAGTAAAATCGGGCCAGTAAACGTCTGTTACGTAGAGTTCGCTGTAAGCGCTCTGCCACGTAAGGAAATTGGACAGTCTGTATTCTCCGCCGGTTCTTATAATGAGGTCTGGATCGGGCATTTCTGCAGTATAAAGATAACTGCTTATCGTGTCTTCCGTGAGGTCTTCCTGTGAAATTTCTCCGCTGGCAACCTTATCCAGAATAGTTTTTACGCTCTTGAGGATTTCGGCTCTTCCGCCATAGTTTAAAGCAACGTTAAAAACGAGCCCGTCGTTGTCTTTCGTAGTGTCCAGAGCATACTGAAGAGAGGCTCTGGCATCCTCCGGAAGAGCATGCCAGTCCCCTATTATATTTACTCTTACATTATTTGCGTCGAGCTCTTTAATTTCCTGTTTTATGTACTTTACAACAAGTTTGAATATGCCGGAAACTTCGTCCTGGGGGCGCTTCCAGTTTTCCGTGGAAAACGCATAAACGGTAAGGTACTTAATTCCCATGGTGCTGGAAGCCTTAACGATTTCCTTTAGAGATTTCATACCTGCGTTGTGTCCCTGAACGCGGACCATGCCGCGCTCTTTAGCCCAGCGTCCGTTTCCGTCCATAATTATTGCTGTATGCTGAGGAATATTCATTAAATTTCCATCAGTTCCTTTTCTTTTTCAGCGATGATCTTGTCGATATCCTTCATGCACTTATCTGTAAGCTTCTGGATTTCGTCCATTTCGCCCTTGGAATCGTCTTCTGTGAATTCACCGGCCTTTTCTGCCTTCTTAACAGCGTCGTTTGCATCTCTGCGGCTGTTACGGATAGCAACCTTGGATTCTTCACCCATCTTCTTGATGACCTTTGTGAGTTCTTTTCTGCGTTCTTCTGTAACTACGGGGATTACCAGTCTGATAACCTTACCGTCGTTGGAAGGATTGATGCCCAGGTCGGAAACCATGATAGCCTTTTCGATGTTCTTTACGCTGGAAGGATCGAAAGGTGTAATCATGATAGTTCTGGGATCGGGAATGGAGATGTTAGCCATGTTCTTAACAGGTGTCGGTGTACCGTAGTAGTCTACCTGAATCTGGTCCAGAAGTGCAGCGTTAGCTCTGCCTGCACGAACGGAGTTTAATTCTTCCTTGAGAACGTGGAGAGTCTTCTCCATATGTGTCTTATAATTATCAGTAATTGCGCTCATTGTGTCCTCCTACTCAATGATAGTTCCGATAGCTTCGCCTGTTACGGCTCTGTAAATTGCATTCTGTTCTGCGAGACCGAATACATGGATTGTAATCTTGTTGTCTCTGCAGAGGCTGGCAGCTGTGGAGTCCATAACCTGAAGGTTGTCTTCCAGCACCTGCTGATGTGTAAGCTTTGTATATCTCTTTGCGTTGGGATTCTTTTCCGGGTCGCTGTCGTAAACTGCGTCTACCTTCTTAGCCAGCAGGATTACGTCTGCATCCATTTCTGCAGCTCTTAATGCGGCTGTTGTGTCTGTGGAGAAATACGGGCTTCCGATGCCTGCGGCAAAGATTACCACGCAGCCCTGTTCCAGTTCGTGTACAGCTTTTCTGCGGATGTAGGGTTCAGCGATTTCCTTCATTTCGATGGCTGTCTGTACTCTTGTGGGCAGACCTGCCTGTTCGAATGCATCCTGAAGAGCCAGTGCGTTAATGCATGTAGCCAGCATTCCCATGTAGTCTGCTGTAGCTCTGTCCATGCTTCCGCTGGTGCGTCCTCTCCAGAAGTTTCCGCCGCCAACTACTACTGCTACCTGAACGCCCATGTCTGCCAGCTGCTTAACGTCTAAAGCTGTGTGGCGAAGCATTTCATCGTCCAGTCCTGTGTGCTTTTCGCCCGCAAGGGCTTCTCCGCTTATTTTGAGTATTACTCTCTTGTATTTAGGTTCCATCATAATGTCTCCATAAATATTAACTTGATTTTAACTTAAAGAAGAGTATACCATAGTTAAGTAATAATTTCCACAACTGATAAGAAAGGCATCCCCTATGATTTATACAAAAGACGATCTGAGCACAACCACTCCCCCCGCAGAAGGAAGACTTCAGAAGGAAATGGACTCCTTTGCCCTTCTGGACAGCCTGGGCCTTGAATATGCGTGGATTTCCCACGAAGTTAAGATGACCATCGCAGACTGCGCAGATATCGACCAGGTTCTGGAGATTGCGCTCTGCAAGAACCTGTTCCTCGTAAACAAGCAGGGCCAGTACTTCCTGCTCCTTATAAAAGGCGACAAGAAGTTCGTTACTAAGGATGTAAGCCATGCCATTGGGTCAAGCAGACTGCAGTTTGCCGGCGAAGACAAGCTCCTGGAATACCTTAACCTTACACCCGGCAGCATTACCGTCCTGGGCCTCATGTACGATAAGGAAAACAAGGTTCAGCTCATTATCGACAGCGACCTCTTAAAAGAAAAATACGCAGGAATGCATCCGTGCATAAACACGACATCCCTGCGAATTAATACAGTCGATCTCATGGAAAAGGTCCTTCCGGCCCTCCACCATGAACCAATCATTATCGAGATTCCCTATTCAGAATAAAATCCTTTAGCTTTTCTGCTTCCATGGGCTTTGCGTAATAGTAGCCCTGGATGTAGTCTATACCGAGACTCTTTACAAGCTCTGCCTGCTCTGCTGTTTCCACACCTTCGGAAACCGTGGCGCTGCAGAGCTTTTGCATTAAGCTTACCATATGCTCGTAAGTCTTGCCCAGCGAGAACAGACTCTTGTCGAACTTGAGGAAGTCGAACGGCAGTTCCACAACTGTGGACATGTTGGAATAGCCTGTTCCGAAGTCGTCGATCGCAAAGCGTATGCCGAAAATCTTGAGCATGAACATGCTTTCCTTAAGGTCGTCCTTGGCCTTTACAGCCATTTCTTCCGTAATTTCGAAGACGATAAGGCGCGGATCCACTTCTGCTGCCTTAATTTTGTCTATGAGCTGCATTACGTAGTCGGGCTGCAGCAAGGTGGCAGAAGTCAGGTTTATGTTAACTTTGTCGAATTCCAGATTATCGAACAGACCGCTCTTAATGTCTTTAATTGCAAGGTCTATAACCATTTTGTCCAGAGCCAGCTGCATACCTGCATCGCTTACAATCGGCAGGAATTCGCCTGGTGAAACCAATCCGAAGTCCGGGTGGTCGTAGCGGAGCAGTGCTTCTGCAGAAGTAAACCTGCCCTCTTTGCAGTTGTAGATGGGCTGGTAGTAGAGCTTAAAGTGGTCCGCAGCTGCGATGGAACCGGTAATCTGCAGATGGAGCTTTGTGCGCCTGTCTATTCTTGCAACTACTTCTTCGTTGAGTTCAAACGCACCTGTACCTTCCCATTCGTGGCTTTCATCCATGGCTCTGTCGATGATGTTCAGCAGAGCTTCTGTGGATTCGATGGCATCCGCATGGTCAATGTGGCAGGAATCGAAGATAATCTGCGCAGTTTCCGTTTCGTTTACAGGCCAGAAATAATCGGCCCTGTCGTTAACCTTCTTGAGATAGCGGTTGTAAGCCTCTTCTTTTACAGCCATCATGGCAAATCTGGTAGGTGCAATTCTGAACACCCAGGTATCTCTGCCGGGATCCAGGTAATCTGCAATGTCGCGCAGCAGTTTGTCCCCTGCCTTAATGCCGTAAATTGTGTTCACCTTGCGCAGACCGTGGATTTCCGTCACTACGATCTTGAATCTTTCGCCCATGTGGTATCTGGTGCGGAGAATAAGCTCGAAAGCCTTGTAATTGTTAAGGCCCGTAACGTTGTCCGCCATGCTTTCCGGAGATTCCAGCGTAAATAATACGATGAGCAGAGCTGCTACGATAGCGATACTTGTTACGCTGTAATGAGGCAACGCATACTGCACGCAGCTGCAGAAGATTACCAGGAGCGAGAGCGCCGAAATGGATCTGGAAACCTGCGGGCTCAGCAGTTTTCTGAAGCGGAACAGAGCTATAAAGCTTGCTGCAACGTAAATAGTAGTCTCTATGTAGGTTAATCTGGTAAGCGGGCCGCGGACATAAGTTCCGTCGGGCAGAATAGTAAACAGCTTACCGAGTGCAAAGGCAATTGTTATTGCAATTTCTGCAGCAAAAGCAGGAACTGCATAGTGCATTATGTCTTTTATCCGCAGTTTTGCTTCCGGCGCTACCATTGCGAGAATGTAGAGGAAAATTGCCGGAGGCAGTGTAAGCAATGCGACGAAGTACAGATAATTTAACGCATAGCAAAGCCGGATAGGCAGAAATTCTGCATATCCAAGGCTCAAACTTCCTGCAATACTAAAGAAAATACTTACTGCAGCAGCTATAAGTACGTTTCCGTAAAGCTTCGTGGAAAGAAGCGGAAACTGCTTCTGCGAGAAGTATTTAATTATAATAATGCTCAGGAAAAATAATGCAGTTATGTCGAACTGTACATCGAATTGCATGTGTCGTCTTTCTATTTACGGAGAAGTTCTTCTGCAACTTCCCTTAAAGTTGTCTCTGTACCTACATTACCGGGGAAAATTACGTAAGAAGTTTCGGGGAAACGGCTTTCTGCGCCGGTCTTCCATACGGGAATGCCTGCTGCAGCCTGGCCGAGAACCAGAGCCTTCTTAACCTTTAAAGCCTTAACGCCTACATCGCTGCTGGTAATGCCGCCTTTAGCGATAATAAATGCCGGCTTTGTCTTTAAGTTAGCCACGAAGCTCTGCACCGCATCGGAAATAGCTACGGAGCGAAGCAGCGCCGATTCCTTCGTGTCGTTATCGAATACGAGAACTCTTCTCTTCGTATATACGCAGACTGTCTTTCCGCTGTCCACATCTGCATCTACGATGGCCTGAACCCTTGCAATTTCAGCCTTAAAAGCATCCGGATCCATAACCAGGTCGGAGTCGAATTCAACGAAGTCGATTTCTTCAAGTTTCTTTAATTCTTCCAGCTGGGCTGTGGTCTTGGCCATGTGTGATCCAATTACAATCACGCCGCCCTTGCCTTCGCAGCCCATGGTGAGTTCATCCTTCTTAAGATAGGGCTTTGTGCTTATGCAGCCCATGATCTTTACCAGGCCTGCAGCGCTGCGGAACATGAACTTCTTCCCTTCTGCCATAGCCATGTAAAGCGCCAGGCAGAATACCTTAAGGTCGTCGTAAGTTTCGGAATTTACTACTACTTTTCCGAAATTCTTTGCGTTTTTAAGGTCTTCACAGATCTTTTCCACGTTCTGTGCGCGGAGATCTTCAAGGGATACGCTCAGCACGTCTGCAGCTTTGTATTCGCCTGCAGTCTTCTCTTCCACGTATTCCTTAAGATCGGATTTTGTATAGCCGAAGGTCTTATCCTTTGCGAATTCGGTTTCAGCAGCCGGGATAAGCTTGTCACCGGTCTTAACGTAATGGATGTCTCCGATGGTGAATCTTCCGCCTTCAGGGAAGAACGGGCAGAGAATTTCGCCGTCAAAACCGCCCAGTTCGTCGTAGAGAACCTTGGTTTCCAGAGGAAAATGTCCTCTTAAAGTGGAGTCGCTGCGGCTGATCACAACGAAATCCTTACCGGTTTTTGCAGAAGCGTTCTTAATGGCCTTTGCGATATCCTTATGAACCTGCTCGGTCTGCGCAGGAGTAAAGCTTCTGGAGTTGGTAAGCACGTAGAAAAGCTTGCCCTCTTCTTCGAAAGCTTCGTCCATTTCTACCTGAGACCAGCCGGTATATACATTAATTCCGTGGACGGTCTGGACGCCCGTTGGGTCATCGTCCAGAACTACAATCTTCTTGTTGAAGCTGTCGTACTGCTGCTGCAGAAGTCTTTCGATATCCATTAGCCTCTTACCTCTACGCCTGCCAGTGTTTCAAAGTACTTAATGTAAGCGCAGTGGTCTTCGCTCATCAGGTCGTGCGCCTTAAGGAAGGACATGATTTCGAAGAGCTGAGATGTTAAAGGCATGGGGCAGTCGCAGGAATGTGCGGATGCCAGAACGTTATTGATATCCTTCTTGTTTACTGTAATTGTGCCGCGGGCGGAGAAATCTCTGTCCAGAATCTTGGGCAACTTAGCGTCCATTGCGTTGCTTCCTGCAAGGCCGCCGCTGCTAGCTTCGAAGATCTTTCTGGGGTCTGCGCCCAGCTTCTGGCCGAGAACGAAAGCTTCGCCAAGAACTGCGATGTTCAGGTTTACGATAACCTGGTTAACCAGCTTAGCTGCAGAACCGCTGCCGGAGGGGCCTACGAGCACGCTGTTGATGCTCATGATTTCGAAGTCGGGCAGAAGACCCTTGTAGTCTTCTTCGTCGCCGCCTGCCATGAATGCAAGCTTGCCGTCCTTAGCGCCGGATACGGGGCAGTCTACGAAGCCTACGCCCATTTCCTTAAGCTTTGCATAGTTTTCTCTGGATTCATCGGGTGTAACGGAGGAGTGGTCGGAAAAATACTTTAATGCCTTAATATTAGATGTAACGCCGCCTTCGCCGAAAAGAACGTCCTTAACGATTGCGTTTGTGGGGAGTATGCAGTGGATTCTTTCGCACTTTTCACCCATTTCGGCAGGTGTCATGTAAACTGCACCCAGATCTGTCATTTCCTTTACGATATCTGCGTTCAGATCGTAAACTGCCAGCTCGCCGTAAGCATTAAGTAAGTTTTTAGCCATGGGTTTACCCATGATTCCGAGTCCGATATAACCAACCATTTTGTGTTTCCTCCGAGCTTTACGCCCAATTTTTAAGTGTTTTAGGGGTACATAATTTCAAACGTCCCGGCCGGAAAAGCCGGGAATCCGCTCGATTTTCGATTATTTAAGGCAGAGAGCCTTCTTGCCGCATTCGATTACTGCTTCTGCAACCTTGTCCACGTCTGCTTCTTCGATGGACCAGTTGCTGAAGCTGCAGCGCAGGTGAGGCACACCGTTTACGCCGGCTGTGTTAAGGAATGTTGTGCCTTCTTCGCGGATAAGCATGG
>JAKSSQ010000057.1 GCA_024403005.1 Clostridia bacterium
TTCAGTCCCAGTATGCAAAGGTGGAAGAGCAGAAGCAGAAGCTGCAGGCTTTAAAGGTTGCTCTGGAAGACCAGCAGGCAGAAGCCGTTGCAAAGAAAGCTTCTCTGCAGGAAGACAGAGACGCCGTAAGCGTTAAGAAAGCCGCAGTCGATGCGGACAACAAGCAGCTGGCTGCGCAGGTTGACGCAATCAACAAGGAAGCAGATGCAATTACGGCTCAGATCAAGAACCTGCAGAGCCCCAACACCTCTTATGCAGGCGGCACAATGTGCTGGCCCGCACAGGCAAGTACGAAGATTACATCTCCCTTCGGCAACAGAATTCACCCGATTCTTAAGGTTACTAAGTTCCACACCGGTATCGACATCGGTGCTGCAGGCGGAACGAATATCCTCGCTGCCAACAGCGGCACGGTTATCACAGCAGGCTGGAACAATTCCTACGGCTACATGGTCATGATCGACCACGGCGGCGGAATCGTTACCCTCTATGCTCACTCCAAGAAGCTTCTTGTATCCAAGGGCGACTACGTAGCAAGAGGCCAGGCCATTGCGCTCGTTGGTTCAACGGGCATGTCCACCGGCAACCACCTCCACTTCGAAGTGCGTGTAAACGGTTCTTACAAGAATCCTCTCGATTATGTTTCTACATCGGTACGTCAATAGCAGATGACTCAATGGATTTATGAAAAACAAGGCAGCAAACCCCAATGGGGACCCGCAGGGGTCCCTGTTGCTGTTCTTAACATACTTAAGCGGAGAGGCATAAATTCCGGGCCGGCTGCAGAGGATTTTCTCGCACCCATGCCCAGAACCACCCACGACCCGGTGCTCCTTAAGGACCTGGAAGAAGCTGTGACCGCAATCATCGCGGCAGCAGACCGCGGCGACCGCATCTGTATCTACGGCGACTACGATGCGGACGGCGTCACCTCTACAGCCCTCTTATATTCGGTTATAAGAAAGCTTACGGACAATGCGGACTTCTACGTGCCTTCCAGATTTACGGACGGCTACGGCCTTAACAGCAATGCCATAGACCGCATAGCAGCGAAGGGTACAGGTCTTCTCATTACCGTGGACTGCGGAAGCACAAACGCTGCAGAAGTGGAACACGCAAAGAGCCTTGGAATGGGCGTCATCGTTACAGACCACCACGAACTGGACGAAAACAATATTCCAAAGTGTCTCTTCGTCAATCCCAAACGTCCGGACTGCGATTATCCGTTCCGCGGTCTTTCCGGCTGCGGAGTAGCTTTTAAGATTGCGCAGGGTATCCAGCGCAGGCTTACAGCTAAAGGAGACGATAGGTTTTCCAAAGCAGACCTTAACAGCCTGCTGGACCTGGTTGCCATTTCCACAGTAGCAGATGTAGTTCCGCTCCTGGACGAGAACAGAACTCTGGTAAAATACGGCCTTCGCATCTTAAACGAAAGAAGACGTCCGGGCCTCAGAATCCTGCTGGAAATGCTGGATTTACAGGATAAAAAGCTGGATGCGGATAACATTGGCTTCATACTGGCTCCGCACATAAATTCCCTCGGCAGAATCGAAACCGCCGACGCAGGTGTTAAGCTACTTACAGGGCTCTGCACGGAAGATGAACTTCGCAGCTACGCGAAGATGATGGTCGACTGCAACATTAAGAGGCGCAGCATCCAGGAAGATACGAAGAACATCTGCCTGGAAGAAATTAAGAAGGGCGGCTGCGGAGACCTCTTTACGATTATAAGGGCGCCCGGCGCTCACGAAGGCGTTGCAGGCATCGTTGCCGGAAGCCTTAAAGAATCCCTTTACAGACCGGTCTGCATCGTTACTCCTACGGAAAACGGCGTGCTTAAAGGCACCGGAAGATGCGTTCCCGGCATGGATCTGCACGAAATGCTCTCCGAATGCGGAGATATTTTCTTAAGATACGGCGGCCACGCAGGCGCCTGCGGCTTTACAATTACAGAGGAAAACCTTCCTCTTTTCCGCGAAAGATCCCGCGATGCAGTCTGCAGGAGACTTGCAGTTTCCGAAGATCTGCTGCAGGAAAAAATCGTAATCGAAAAAGCTCTCGACTACGAAGAACGCACGATTCAGTTTGCGGAAAGCCTGGAAATGCTCGAGCCTTACGGCGAAGCAAATCCAAAGCCGCTTTTCGCCCTCGAAGGATGCACGGTTAAGAACGTCTACCGCATGGGCAGCGAAAGCCAGCACGTAAGATTCATAGCCTCCTGCGACGGCGGAAGAGATGTTCCCTGCGTTCTGTTCAGACGCGCAGACGAATTTGCGGACCTGCTCCAGCCCGGAAGCACAGTGGATGTGGCCGGCGAGCTGGGCATAAATGCATTCAACGGAAGCAGAAAGCTTCAGCTTACCGTTAAAGATATAAAGAGGAATCAGCAATGATCAAAATTAAGAAACTGGCACTGGTATTACTGATAATTCTTGCGGTCATCTGCGGCGGAACAGGCATGTACGCACTGCAGAGCAGCGGAGTTATCGCTGTAAGCGGCTCCGGTGTTCACAAGCTAAACGACTACGAGTATTCCAGATATCAGCAGTACTTAAAGGACTACAGCAAGCTGGACGAACTCAAGAGGTATGTTCAGACTTATTATTACGAAAAGCCGGAAGAAGACCTCCTTTACGAAGGCATCTACAAAGGCCTCTTCGCAATACTCGGTGACCCCTACAGCTCCTACATGACAAAAGAGGAATACGAGGAGGAAGAAGTAAGCGCATCCGGCAAATACAGCGGTATCGGCGCTACTTTAACCATGAACGATAATAATCGCGTAGAGATTATTTCGCTCGTAGAAGGCAGCCCGTCAGAAAAGTCAGGCCTCCGCAAGGGCGATGAAATTCTGGAAGTAGACGGAGTTGTGTTCACCGGCGAAGAGCTGGACAAGTGTGCAAGCAGCATCCGCGGGCCCAAGGGTTCAACGGTTAAGCTCCACATCCTCCGCGGCGGAAACCCCATGGATTTCGAAATCGTAAGAGATAATATCGTTAACATATCCGTTAAATCCCACATGATTAACGATAAACTTGGCTATATTCAGATTACCGGCTTCGAAGATCCCACGGCAGACCTGTTCAGAGCTGCACTTAGTTCCATAGAAGAAAGCGGCGCAGAATCCTTTATCCTGGACATGCGAGACAACGGCGGCGGATATGTAGACGTGGCTCTTGAAATTGCTGACCTGCTTATGGAAAAGGGCACGGTAGTTTACGTGGAAGACCAGAACGGCAAGCGCGAGTACTACAAGACCAACGCAGGCCGCACAAAGCTCAATTACGTCGTTCTCGTAAACGAAGCAAGTGCATCCGCTACAGAAATCCTTACTGCAGGAATCATGGATAACCACGAAGCAGATATCGTAGGTACAAAGACCTTCGGCAAGGGCATTATCCAGAATGTTCAGCCTCTTTCAGACGGAACAGCAGTTAAGCTTACTGTTCTCCAGTATTACTCTCCTTCCGGCAGAAAAATCCACAAGGAAGGAATCGTTCCCAACTACGTAGTTGAAATTCCCAAGGAATGCTACGACGAAAACGGAGACCTTATTACGGATCCGCAGCTCGACAAGGCTAAGGAGCTCCTTGGCTTCTAGTTCGCCGGAACTGCAGATAACGCAGAAAAAGAATTAAAGGCATAACAAAACCCGCCAGCCGGATTCCGGCAGGCGGGTTTTAAACTGTTTATTGATTGGTTCACGCGGAAACCGGAAGCGCCGGAGCGCCGCCGAAATTAACGCATGTGAACGTCGATCTGGTTGAAGGGGATTTCGATGCCTGCTGCGTCGAATTCCTTCTTAGCTTCTTCCAGCATATAGAAGTATACATCCCAGTAATCAGCAGCGTTAACCCACAGTCTTGTTGTAATGTCGATGCTGCTTGCGGAGTGGGAAGACATACGTACGAAAGGTGTGGGGTTTGTGAGAACTGCTTTGTTTTCTTCTGCCAGTCTCATGAGGATTCCTCTTGCCTTGTCGTAGTCTGCATTGTAAGCAATGCTGAATACCTGGTCAACTCTTCTTGTTGCTTCTTCGGAGTAGTTAACTACTGTAGCGGAGGAAGCAGCGCTGTTTGCAACGTGTACGTGCTTGTTGTCCAGAGTTGTGATAACTGTGTAGATGAGGTTGATTTCTGTAACTGTACCTGTCTGGCCTGCAACTTCGATGAAGTCGCCAACCTTGAAGGGACGTGTGATGAGGAGCAGGATTCCGCCGGCAAAGTTGGAAACTGCACCGTTAACAGCAAGACCTAAGCAAACGCCGAAGGATGCGATGAGTGCTGTAATGCTGCTTGTATCGAAGCCTACATAGTTAACAAGACCGAGAGCTACGAGAATCTTGAGCGCAATCTGCGCAACGTGCATGAGAGTCTTTGTAATGGTTACATCGAGCTTGCCTGTAGCGAGCATCTGCTTTTCCAGCTTGGACATGAAGCTGTTGATAACCTTGAACGCAATGTAGAGAACTACGAGAGCGATTACAACTTTGAGGCCTGATTTTGTGACTACATTAATCACATCGTTGAACTTATCCATCATACGATTTCGTTCAAACTCCTTTCTTTCTAATAAGTGCATTTTTAACTTTTGTATTATATCATAAAGCTTCGGTTAAAGAGCCTGCAAATCTTTCCTTTTTCAGAAAAAAGTATTAAAATGTATTATGTATAATTGGGTCAGGATGTGCCCATTCACAGTATGGATTTTATTGTTAGATCTTTTGGAGGTTAACATTTATGAATATCGAAAACAAACTTGCTGAACTCGGCATCATCAACGCTGCTGCAGTCTACAGAAATCTTACACCTGCACAGCTTACAGAACACGCTTTAAGAAGAGGCGAAGGCACTCTGAGCCTTACAGGCGCTCTGGTTGTTAAGACAGGCAAGTATACAGGCAGGTCTGCCAACGATAAGTTCATCGTAGACAGCGAAGGCGTACACGATGAAATCGCATGGGGCAGCGTAAACAAGCCCATTTCTCAGGAAAAGTTCGACGCAATTTACAGCAAGATCGTTGCTTACCTGCAGAACAAGGAAGTATTCGTATTCGACGGCTTCGCAGGTGCAGACCCTGCACACACAAAGGCTTTCAGAATCGTTAACGAACTGGCAAGCCAGAACATGTTCATCCACCAGCTGCTCAGAAGACCCACAGCAGACCAGCTGGAAAGCTTCGAAGAAGACTTCACAATCATCGCAGCTCCCGGATTCAAGTGCATCCCCGAAATCGACGGCACAAGATCCGAAGCAGCTATCATCATCGACTACGAAAAGAAGATGGTAATCATCGCAGGCAGCCAGTATGCAGGCGAAATCAAGAAGTCCGTCTTCTCCGTAATGAACTACTTAATGCCCAAGGAAGGCGTATTCCCCATGCACTGCTCCGCAAACATTGGAGAAGCAGGCGACTCCGCAGTATTCTTCGGACTTTCCGGCACAGGCAAGACTACACTTTCCGCTGACCCCAACAGAAAGCTCATCGGCGACGACGAACACGGCTGGTCCGACACAAGCGTATTCAACTTCGAAGGCGGCTGCTATGCTAAGTGCATCAACCTCTCCGCAGAAAACGAACCCGAAATCTACAACGCAATTAAGTTCGGTTCCCTGGTAGAAAACGTAGTAATGGATCCCGAAACACGCGAATTCGACTTCGACGACGACAGCCTTGCAGTAAACAGCAGAGTAGGCTACCCCATCGAATACATTCCCAACGCAGAACGTGCAGGCATGGGCGGAATTCCCAGGACTGTAATCTTCCTTACCGCAGACGCTTACGGCGTACTGCCCCCGATTTCCAAGCTGGACAAGAACCAGGCTGCTTACTACTTCATGAGCGGCTTCACAAGCAAGCTGGCCGGTACAGAAATCGGTGTTAAGGAACCGGTTCCCACATTCTCCACATGCTTCGGCGAACCCTTCCTGCCTCTGGACCCCGCACTCTATGCAAAGATGCTCATGGACAAGGTTGAATCCACAGGCGCTAACGTTTACCTCGTAAACACAGGCTGGAACGGCACAGGAGAAAGAATCAAGCTGAGATTCACAAGAGCTATGGTTACAGCAGCTCTCACAGGCGCACTGGAAAAGGGCGAATTCACAGTTGACCCCGTATTCGGCGTTGCAATCCCCAAGGAAATCGAAGGCGTTCCCACAGAAATCCTCGTTCCCGAAAACACATGGGAAGACAAGGCTGCTTTCGCAGAAAAAGTTAACACACTTGCTAAGAGCTTCGTAGAAAACTTCAAGAAGTACGCAAATGCTGCTCCCGAAGTTATCGCTGCAGGCCCCAAGGTAAAATAAGTTTAAAGGAGAATCACAATGGCTGAAAAAGCAAAACCAAGAGCAGACCAAATCAGAACTAACGTAGCTAAGGGCAATGCATCCTTAACAAAGGACGAACGCAGCGAAAAGGCCATGCCCAAGAGAATTGCAGCATTTGTAATCTGGGCTCTGGCTATCGGATGCGAAGTTGGCGCAATTTACTGCTTCAACAAGATGTCCATCTTATGGCCCGTACTCGCATTCATCATCGCAGACGCAGTTATGTGCATCGTAGCTTCCGCATTCTGGAAGAAGGCTAACCACATCGATCCCCCGAAGGGCAAGTTCCTGCAGAACCAGCTGGGCGTATTCATGTGCCTGCTCGCATTCCTGCCTCTGGGCTTCTTCCTCGTTAAGGGCTCCGACACAATGTCTGCAAAGAACAAGAAGATCATTACTGCAGTTGCAGTCGTTGCAGTACTTGCAGGTCTCTTTGGTTCAATCGACTATAACCCCGTTACAGAAGATACTCTCGCAGAAGCAGAAGCTGCTGCAAACGGCGGATACGTTTACTGGGCTAAGTATTCCAAGTCCTACCATCTGGACCCCGAATGTCAGACACTCGTAAACTCCAAGGAAGTATTCGAAGGCTACGTTTCCGACGCATTCGAACTCGGCAAGACAGACCCCTGCGACTTCTGTGCAGGCGGCAAGGAAGCTAAGGAAAACGAATAATAAATAAGACTATCGCACACGAAAGGTATCATTATGGCAGCATTAGATTTAGTAAGCCTTCTGGCCAGCGGCCTGGCTACAGGTGAATCCGTTAACGCATTAAGCAGCAAGACATCCGCTTCAGACGACCAGGTTACAGCAGCTCTTCTGGCTGCACTGCCTTCCATGCTCGGAAAGATGAAGACCAATGCATCCACAGAAAAGGGTGCAGACAGCCTTATGGAAGCTCTGGACCAGCACGATCTGTCCGACGCAGATATCGTTAAGTTAATTAAGGCTGCAGACGAAGCCGACGGCGTTAAGATTCTGAACCACCTCTACGGTTCCTCCAAGGAACAGGAAGCAGAGGCAGAACAGATCGCTAAGAAGACAGGTCTTTCCAACAAGCAGGTTGCAACTATCATGGCTTGCGCAGCTCCCGCGCTGCTCACAGCTGTTGCTTCCGCAAAGAAGAAGCAGACATCTTCTGCTAAGGTTTCCTCCGCAAAGACTTCTTCCAAGAAGAGCAATTCCGACGACCTTACAGAACTGCTCACAGCTCTCATGTCCACAGGTTCTTCTTCCAAGAAGACATCTAAGAAGGACGATGGCATGGGCCTGGACGACATCCTTGCTCTGGCAGGTGCACTTTCCGGAACAACTTCCGGCAAGAAGACTTCCAAGAAGGACGACGGTTTCGGTCTGGACGACGTTCTGACAATCGCAGGAGCTCTCTCCGGAGCTAAGACCGCTTCCAAGCCTTCTTCCAAGAAGAGCAGCGAACCCGATCTCACTTCCGTTCTCGGAACTCTGCTTAAGGGAAAGAAACTGTTCTAAAATTAATATTCAGATATTATTTAAATCAAAAAGCGCATTTGCCTTGGCAGATGCGCTTTTAGTTTTAATATTAAGTATCGATGCAGCCGAATGCAGAATTTCTGCATTTTCGTCAGTCTGCGTATTTATTCAACGATATTTCCGTCGATGGATATGGTTACGACCTGCCAGGGGAGGAACTTTCCGCTGGCCTGGATAGCTTTCTTAGCAGCCATTTCGAGGCCGCCGCAGCAGGGAACTTCCATGCGAATTATTGTTACGCTGGAAATATCGTTATTTCGGATTATTTCAGTAAGCTTTTCGCTGTAATCTATAGCATCCAGCTTAGGACAACCTATGAGAGTTGCTTTGCCTTTGATGAATTCCTTGTGGAATGCAGCGTATGCGTATGCAGTGCAATCAGCTGCGATCAGAAGTTTAGCTCCGTCAAAATAAGGCGCCTGGATGGGTGCAAGCTTAATCTGCACGGGCCAGTTGGGACGCATTCTTCTTTTATTGGCTTCAACGGCTGCTTCGTCGTAAGCTGCAGCTTCTCTGGTTTCAAAAGTTATCGCTTCGGCCGGGCAGTGGGGAAGACAGTCGCCCATGCCGTCACAGTAATCGTCGCGGATGAGTTTTGCCTTGCCGTTAACTATGGCAATTGCATTTTCATGGCAGGCATCTGCGCATAATCCGCAGCCGACGCACTTTTCTTCGTCTATATGAATAATCTGTCTGAGCATTTTTATACCTCCATCTGTCTTAATTTACCGATTAAATCTTTATACGAATCTGCAGAAAGCTCGTAGCCGAAGTAAGCTATAGCTCTGTAGATATCATCCGGCAGCTCTTTGGCACCGGAATCGCGGAGCCTTCCTGCAAGTGCAGATGCTTCCTGAATGAGCTCTTCTTTTAAAGCCTTAAGCTCCTTGTTTTTGTGGAATTTCTCCATGTCGTAATCGGATGTGTTTCCGCACGGAGCAGGGCATGTTCTGCAGTTCGGGGAAATAGTATATTTTTCGTTAATGATTGCATCAGCGACTGTGTTTTCAGCATCTTCTGAATAGCAGCTGATTAATGCATTCATCACAATTGAATCTGTATTTGGAGTTTTGCCGTTGCTTCCGCTGGCCCCGGCCAGCCCAACTAAGGCACTTATTATTTTTTCGTTCATTCTAATCTTTGCCTCCTTGACTTGTCAGATATAGAATACTATTATTCAAGTAAAAAGTATGTGGTTATAACCACGAAAGCGAGTAAAATAATAAAAATATGGATTATGCATTTTTGTCAAAAACTGCGCTGTTTGCAGGGTGCTCCGGACCGGAAATAGAGCACATGCTTACTTTTCTTAAACATAAGGTTAAAAAGTACGATAAAGACCGGTATATCTACCATGTCGGGCAGACTGTAACCGATGTATGCCTGGTTCTTGCGGGGTCTGTTCAGATAGAAAACATAGATGTGGTCGGAAATAAAAGTATTCTCGGCGTAGCTAATGCGGGCGACATCTTTGCCGAAAGTTATGCCTGCATACCGGGCCAGCCTATCCTGGTAGATGTAAAGACCTGCGAAGCTGCAGAAATACTTTTCATAAATGTTCCGGCGCTGTTTTCTGAAAGCAATTCATTCGGCAATGGTGCTAAGCTTATACAGAATCTTCTTCGCGTTAGTTCAAGAAAGAATCTGAATCTTTCCATGAGAATTTTCCATTCCGCCCCGAAGACAATCAGAGGCCGGCTGGTCTCCTATTTTTCAGAGCAGATTTCCGTGCAGGGCACGAACGACATAAAAATACCCCTGGACCGCCAGCAGCTGGCGGATTATTTAGGAGTAGACAGGACCGCCTTATCTAAAGAACTTGGCAAAATGCGAGACGACGGACTTCTGACATTTCATAAAAACGAGTTTCACATTATTGCAGAATAGTTAAGCGATACGCTGCGGCCCGGAGAAGCAATGCCGGTAAATTTCGCATAAATTTAAAAAAACGGCTATATGCTGGTTGTATCTTTTTATTTCATATAAAAAGAATGCAAGTTAAAATGAATTCCGATTTTCAGTGTAACCCCTTTATTTTAGGGCATTGCTACGGAAAGTAGCAGAAAAATATACGAATGACAACTAATGTTTCTTGTTTGGTAAAGGTTAATTTACTAATCTGTGAGGGA
>JAKSSQ010000058.1 GCA_024403005.1 Clostridia bacterium
CGTTAAGATCGTTACAAGCGGTGCTGGTGCAGCAGCTACAGCCATTACAAAGCTTATGATCTCCGCAGGCGCTAAGAACGTCATCATGTGCGACCGCACAGGCGCTATCTACAAGGGCCGCGAAAAGGGCATGAACCCCTTCAAGGAAAAGATGGCTGAAATCACCAACCCCGAATGCCTCAAGGGTTCCCTGGCAGACGCAGTAGTAGGTGCAGACGTATTCATCGGCGTATCCGCTCCCGGAACACTCACACAGGACATGGTTAAGACCATGAACAAGGATGCAATCATCTTTGCATGCGCTAACCCCGTTCCCGAAATCTTCCCCGACGAAGCTAAGGCAGCAGGCGCTAAGGTAGTTTCCACAGGCAGAAGCGACTATCCCAACCAGATCAACAACGTACTTGCATTCCCCGGAATTTTCCGCGGTGCATTCGACGTTCGCGCTAAGGAAATCAACGAAGAAATGAAGATCGCAGCTTCCAAGGCTCTCGCAGACCTCGTTTCCGACGAAGAACTCAGCGAAGATTATATTATCCCCGCAGCATTCGACAAGCGCGTAGGCCCTGCAGTTGCAGCAGCAGTTGCAGAAGCAGCACGCAAGACAGGCGCTGCAAGAATCTAACTCATTATCGAAAGCAGGCTTAGAACATGAAGACAATCACAGATATGATTAAGAACGTTCCCGTGCCCCGCATGGTGAAGGTTCGCGAAATTTTCGACGACACACACATCGACATTAAGGACATTCCTTCCATTATTATTCAGGAACTGGACAGAGACGATTTCGGCAGAAAGATCCAGCCCGGAATGAACGTTGCGATCACAAGCGGAAGCCGCGGCATCAGCAACGTTGCCCTTATGACCAAGACAGTTGTAGATTACGTAAAGTCCAGAGGAGCTAACCCCTTCGTATGCGCTACAATGGGAAGCCACGGCGGCGCTACAGCTGAAGGCCAGAGAGCTATCCTCGCAGACTACGGCATTACAGAAGAAACCATGGGCTGCCCCGTTAAGAGCTCCATGGAAGTAGTACAGATCGGCTACACAGAAAAGAGAAACCAGCCTGTATTTATCGATAAGAACTGCTCCGAAGCAGACGCAGTTATCCTCATGAACCGCGTTAAGCTCCATACATCCTTCTCCGGACGCTACGAAAGCGGCCTCATGAAGATGATGGCCATCGGCATGGGCAAGCAGGTAGGCGCTAACACAATTCACGGCCAGAGCCCCGCTATCATGCACGAACTGGTAGAAGAATACGGCAGAGCTATCCTTAAGAACTGCAAGGTTATCGGCGGTATCGCAGTTGTAGAAAACGGCTACGAAGATACATACCTTATTAAGGGCCTGAACCCCCAGCAGATTATCGACGAAGAACCCGAACTCTTAAAGATTTCCTACCAGAGGTTCGCTCGTCTTCTGTTTGACGAATGCGACGTCCTCGTAGTAGACCGCATCGGCAAGAACATTTCCGGCGACGGCATGGACCCCAACATCACAGGCAGATTTGTTCAGCCCAGATTCCGCAGCGGCGGCATCGATGCTGAAAAGTGCGTAATTCTGGACCTTACAGAAGAAACTCACGGCAATGCCCACGGTATCGGTCTGGCAGACGTAACAACACGCAGACTCTACAACAAGATGAAGCTGGAAATGACATATCCCACAGCTGTAACAAACACCTTCCTGCACCTCATGAAGATCCCCATGATCATGGACAACGACAGAGAAGCTCTGCAGCTGGCGCTTTGCTGCATCCCCGAAGCAGAAGATCCGAAGAATCCGAAGATGATCCGCATTCTGGATACAATGCACATCGCAGAAATCGAAATTTCCGAAGCTATGCTTCCCCTTGCAAAGGCTAACCCCAACATCGAAATCCTGAGCGAACCCTACGAACTGGAATTCGACGAAGAAGGAAACCTGTTCTAATTTAAAAAATTAATGCCCCGGAGCAATCCGGGGCATTTTCTTTTCTGTATATTCTGTTATTTATATACTTTACTTTGCGAAAGCTTCTACGTCCTTCTGTGCAGCACGGATAAAGATGTCCATGTCTTCGCTGTAGCCGAGGAACTTAACGCCCAGATCTCTCCACTTAATGCAGCCTTCTACTGTATCTGCGAAGCAGCCGATCTTAACGCCTTTTTCCTTACCCTTGGCGATGATGGTCTTAACAGCTTCGATAACTTCGGGGTGATTGATTTCACCAACGTGACCCAGAGCGGAAGAAAGATCGTAGGGTCCGATGAAGATTACGTCGATTCCGGGAACGTCCATGATTTCTTCGATGTTATCCAGAGCCTTCTTGCCTTCAGCCTGCAGGATTACGCATGTGTCCTGAGCCTTGGAGAAGTATTCGCTTCCGGGAATGGAGCCGAAGCCTGCGGAACGTACGAAACGGCAGGTGCCTCTCATGCCGATGGGGGAGAACTTGGCAGCCTTGACTGCTGCTGCAGCCTGTTCTGCGTTGTCGATCTGGGGAACCATAACGCCGCCTGCACCTACGTCCAGAGCCTGGTCGATCCAGATGTCTGTTCCTCTGGGAACTCTTACAACGGGGCATACGCCTGCAACGTTAGCTGCGCGGATAAGGTTGGGCAGCTGCTGCATTGTTGTTGTACCGTGTTCCATGTCGAGCAGTACGAAGTCGTAACCTGCATAACCTGCGGATTCAACCATGGCAGGATCTGTGCAGATCATGAAGGGGCCGAGGGCACCCTTGTCGGAATCCATGGCAGCCTTGAATGCAGCTACAGATTCCATAGTGGGCATGTTTACTTTTTTCATAATTAACATCTCCTAGAATTAAAGCTAAAAATACTAGATTTAGTATCTGTATCTACCTTGGAAAAATATATCAGAGAAATATCAGCTTTTCAATCAAATAACCGGGGGACTGAAAAATATTTTTCTCGATTAAAAAATCCATATAGTGATTTGCTTAAATGTGTTGAAATTGTGATATGTTCGTAGTAGACTCTTCTCAGTATTTTACTGATATATCAGATGCATACCAAAATGATACTACATATGCGCCGGATTTAAAAGTATAATTAATACAGGTGAGTGAGATAATCACTCCTAATAATCCCCAAAACGAGGTAAATATGGTAGTAAAAAGCACCTATGCATATTCGATGATCAAAGAGAAAATACTGTCCGGTCAGCTCCCTCCAAAATCCGACATTAACGAAAAGGATTTACAGGAAGAGCTTGGTACGAGCAGAACGCCTGTACACGAAGCAATCTTAAAGCTTAAAGAAGAAGGTTTCGTGGAAACATTCCCCAGAAAGGGAACTTTCGTAACAGACGTAAGTATGGAGCTCGTACGTGAAATTTACGAGGCAAGACTCTTAATTGAACCAAAGCTCACAAGAGACGCTGTTAAATTGGTTTCACACGACTGGCTCGAAGACATACGTGCAAGACTCATAATAGAAAAGCCTTTCGAAACAAAAGACGACATCCTGGCGGTTATGGCCCTGGATACAGAACTCCATGCCACAGTTGCGCAGAGCTGTTCCAATCGTTTTATAAGAGATTCCCTGGCCCTGGTTTACGATCAAGACAGAAGAATCAGGCTAAAGACGGAGCGCAATCCGCAGCAGGTAAGATTCTCCCAGAGAGAACACGTAGTTCTTATCGATGCCATGCTCGCAGGCGACGAAGAAAAAACAGAAGTACTTTCCAGAGCGCACATTATCAATTCAAGAGATTTCACATATCAGAGCCTCGGTTTCATCACTGCCTCTATTTTATAGCTGTTATCGGCATTGGGCCGATAATGATAAATTCTTTTTAATGAAATGAAGAGGAGAAAAGAAAATGAAGAAGATTTTTGCTCTGGTTCTCGCTCTGGCTATGGTTCTCAGCTTCGCTGCTTGCGGCGGACAGACACCGCAGCCTGCAGGAGGCACAGAAACACAGAAGGTTATCGTACAGATCGCTTACGAAAATAACCCTGGTGAACCCATCGACCTCGGTGCAAACGAATGGAAGCGCCTTGTAGAAGAACGCTCCAACGGCACTATGGAAGTACAGCTCTTCCCCTCCAGCCAGCTGGGCTCCAAGACAGACCTTGTAGACCAGATGCAGATGGGCGAAGGAATCATCCACATCGGCGATGCAGCTTTCTGGGCTGACTACGGCGCACCCGAAATGGGTATCGCTTCCGCTCCCTATATCTATGATAGCTGGGATCAGTACCACAAGCTTCTCACAACAGACTGGTGGCAGGAACAGATCGATCTGCTCGCTCAGAACGGTCTTAGAATCACAACTTCCAACTGGGAATACGGCGTTCGTGAACTCATGACAACTAAGAGAGTTGGCTGCCTGGCTGACCTCAAGGGCCTCATCATCAGAACTCCGAACAATGTAATGCAGATGACAACATGGCAGGAAATGGGTGCAGCTCCCACAGCTCTCGCTCTTGGTGAAGTTTATACACAGACAACACAGGGCCAGATCGACGGTATGGAAAACCCCATGGCTACACTTGCTGGTCAGAAGTACTACGAAGTTGCTAAGTACATCACAATGATCGACTACATCAGAATGCCTATTCAGTGGATCACTTCCGAAGAATGGTTCCAGAGCCTCACAGAAGAACAGCAGAAGATTCTCTGCGAATGCGGCGACGAAGCTGGTATCTTCCACAACAATAAGCAGAACGAAATGATCGATTCTTACATGGCTGAAATGGAAGCTAACGGCGTAGAAATCATCTACCCCTCCGAAGCTGAAATGGCAGAATTCAAGGCAGCTGCAGTTAAGATCTACGACAACCCTGAAGTAACAGCTAAGTGGTCCGAAGGTCTCTACGACAGAATCCGCGAAATGATTCAGTAATCATTAACGGCTAAAAAAGCATAACTATCCGGGGGCAGCAAAACTGCCCCCATTTTTAAAACATAGGAGAACAAAAATGAAAGCAACAGTTATTGATGCGAGAGACAATGTTGCAGTTGTTCTTGGCGAAGTAAAGAAGGGTGACCCCATTACGTTCACAAAGGGCGGCAAGTCTTTCGAAGTCACAGCAGCTGGCGACATTCCTCCTTATCATAAGATCGCAAACGAGTTTATTCCCAAGGGTCAGCTTGTTATCAAGTACGGCGAGCACATTGGTATCGCTGCAGAAGATATCGCCGAAGGCGCTCACGTTCACGTGCACAACGTCCTCAACTCCAGGGAAGATTTACATAAAGAGGTGAATGCATAATGAATTTCCTCGGATACAGAAGACCCGACGGCCGCGTCGGCGTAAGAAATAAGGTCCTGATTCTGCCTGCATCCATCTGCGCTGCAGATACAGCAAGAATCGTAGCATCAAATGTAGACGGTGCAATTACTTTCCATAACCAGAACGGCTGCGCTCAGATTCCTTCCGACCAGCAGCTCACAATGGACGTTATGGCAGGTTTTGCAGCAAACCCAAACATCTACGGTACTATTGTAATTTCTCTCGGTTGCGAAAACTGCCAGATGGACCTGGTTGTTGATGCAATCAAGGAGAGAACAAACAAGCCCCTTAAGACTTTCATCATTCAGGAAGTCGGAGGCACAATCGCTACAGTAGAAGCTGCAACCCGTGCAGCAAGAGAAATGGTTCAGGAAGCTTCCGTTCTTAAGAGAGAAGAGTTCCCCGTAAGCGAACTCATCCTGGGAACAGAATGCGGCGGCAGTGACCCCACCAGCGGCCTGGCTTCCAACCCTCTTATCGGTGAAACCTGCGACCGCGTAGTAGACCTGGGCGGTACAGCAGTTTTAAGTGAAACAACAGAACTTATCGGCGCTGAACACATTCTCGCCAAGAGAGGTGCTACACCGGAAGTTTCTCAGAGAATCTTCGACATCGTTTACAGATACGAAGACGCTCTGAAGAAGGTTGGTTCAGACCCCAGAGAAGGAAATCCCTCTCCCGGAAATAAGGCCGGCGGAATTACTACTCTGGAAGAAAAGTCCCTTGGATGCATTCACAAGGGCGGACACAGACCTGTCAACAACGTATACGACTATGCTAAGCAGATGAAGACAGGTGAAGGTCTCGTAATCATGGACACTCCGGGCAACGACCCCTCTTCCGTAGCAGGCATGATTGCCGGCGGATGCCAGGTAGTTGTATTCTCCACAGGCCGAGGAACCCCCACAGGAAACCCCGTAGCACCTGTTATCAAGATTACAGCTAACCCCATCACTTACGGAAAGATGAAGGATAACATCGACGTAGACGCCAGCGGACTTCTGGAAAATCCCGAATCCATCGGCGAAATGAGCGATGCACTCCTCCAGGAAATCTGTGATATCGCAAGTGGCAAGGCTACAAAGTCCGAATCTCTGGGCTTCATGGAAATGGCTATCGCCCGCGTATGCAATTACGTATAGGTAATAAATTGGTGGATCGTATGAACGAAAAGAAAAAGTCTAGTCCTCTTCAGATTCTCAGCAATCTGGACTGGTACTTTGCAGTAGTATTACTGGTAGCACTGCTGGTAATCACTGCAGTTGGTGTATTAAGAAGATACATCATGCGTACTCCTTTCATCTGGCTGGAAGAAGTACAGGGTCTGCTCTTTATGTGGATCACATTTATCGGCGGCAGCGCAGCTTTCCGCAAGGGTTCCCACGTTTCCGTAGAAATCCTCGTAGACTCTCTGCCCAAGAAGGTTGGCGCAGTTATCGAACGCTTCGATGTACTTCTGCAGCTTATTATTCTCGGCTATGTAGCTTCCCAGGCTTTCGCATATTACATGCAGCTGGTAAACACAAACAAGGTTACAAGCCTTCTGAGAATTCCCTTCAAGTATGCGTACATCGTAATTCCTGTAGGCGCAGTTCTCATGATTATCTCCATGCTCTGGGGATCTTATATGCGTTTTGTTAAAGGAGTTAACCTGAAAGGAGGAGATGAAGAATGAGTCCGGTCGGCATCGCAGTAGTACTCATGCTGGTACTGTTATTCCTTAAAGTACCTGTATGGCTCTCCGTTATGGCAGGTTCTGCCAGCTATTTCCTCTTTACACCCGGTGTAAACTCCATGATTCTCGCACAGAGACTTTCTTCCTCTGTACAGGGTCTTACACTGCTGGCTATTCCGTTCTTTGTATGCGCAGGCATATTCATGAACTCTTCCGGCGTAAGTAGGCGTATCATGGACCTCTGCGACCTTCTCACAGGACACATGTGGGGCGGTCTTGCACAGGTAAACGTTCTCCTTTCCACACTCATGGGCGGCCTCTCCGGTTCCAACCTGGCAGACGCTGCAATGGAAGCTAAGCTTCTCGTTCCTCCCATGGAAAGAAAGGGTATGTCCAAGGCATTTTCTTCTGTAGTTACAGCTGCATCTGCCATGATCACACCCATCATCCCGCCCGGAATCGCTATGATTCTCTGCGGATCCCTTGCAAACGTTTCTATCGGTAAACTCTTCGTTTCCGGTATCGGCGTAGGTATCATCCTCTGCGCAGGTCAGATGGCTCTCGTATCCGTAATCTCTCATAAGAGAGGCTACATGCCTACACGTGCAAAGGGTGAAAAGCTTCCCGACGGCGAAGCTGCTCGCATTGTAAAGGCTTCCATCCTGCCCATGTGCCTGCCTGTAATTATCATCGGCGGCGTAAGAGCAGGCGTGTTCTCCGCAACAGAAGCAGGCGCTGTAGCAGTAGCTTACTCCATTATCCTCGGTCTTGTTTACAGAGAACTCACTTTTGACAAGATTATTGAAGGTCTTAAGGAAACAGTACTTTCCACAGCAGGCATCATGCTCATCATTGGTGCTGCATCTGCTCTTTCCTGGGTACTCACAAAGGAAAGAATTCCTCAGATGCTCACAGAAGTGATGGTAAGCATCAGCCCCAACAAGTACGTATTCCTTCTTCTCATGAACATCTTCCTTCTCATTTGCGGTATGTTCCTGGAAGGCAACGCTATCATGATTATCCTTGTACCGCTGCTCTTCCCCATCGCAATGCAGTATGGAATTAACGAAATCCAGATCCTGATGGTAATCATCTTCAACGTTTCCATCGGCTGCATGACCCCTCCCATGGGTACTCTCATGTTCGTCGTATGCAACGAAACGGAGTGCAAGATCAAAGACTTTATCAAAGAGAGCTTGCCGTTCCTGGCACTGCTTATCTGCGAACTTCTTGCCTTCACCTTCATCCCCGTATTAACTACAGGTCTGGTAAACCTGATCTATTAGCATTAAAAAATCACCTGCTTATGCGGGTGATTTTTATGTGCCGCCGGTATACAATTTGCAATGTCTGTATACTTTACATAATAATTCAACACATGCTATAATTATGCATTGTATACAACAAAAGTGTTTACATTATTGTGTTTAGCCATTAGAATAATTAGTGGAAATCTACAAGAGTTCATAAGGTGTTTATTATGAATAACGATTTTTTAAGAAATAATCAGGACAAAACGATAAACATCGGGGACATATTCGGTACGCACATTAACAGTGGATCAAAGGGCGACATTTTTTACTACAAAATCCTGGACATGATTTTGCGTAATGAATTAAAACCCGGTGATCGCATTCTCGAAGACGAAATGGCTGCCAAGTACGAAATCAGCCGCACTCCCGTGCGCGATGCTTTCAGAAGACTGGCTGCTGATGGGCTCATTACGATTTATCCGAAGAGGTACGCAGAAATTACCCGTTTCTCTCCCGAATCCGTCTACCAGCTGGGCATTATGCGTCTTTCCAACGATATCCTGGCAGGCCGCCTGGCTATTTATAAAGGAAGCGATGCGGACTTTAAGGCAATGCGCAGACTTGCCGAAATGTGCGAAGAATTCGCAGAATCCGGAGACTTCTACGACGGTACTCTGGCAGACTGTAAGTTCCATCTCATGATAAGTGAAATAGGCGAAAATCCGCTTCTCATTAAGATGCAGAACAGTATTTACCTCAGAGTACACCTCCTGCAGCAGCAGAACCTGCTCTTTAAGATGGACCAGGCTTCCAGAATGGCACACCACGGCGCCATCCTCGAAGCTTTCGAAAACAGAGATTCGGATGCCTACGTAAATCTTGTCTGCAGAAGATACCAGAAGGTATACGGTCTGGACGATGAAATCGTTCGCCAGTACCTTCCCAGGTAAATAAGTATTAACGATTACAAACCGCTCGAAAGAGCGGTTTTTTATTGACTTTAAATTTATTTGTTCTATAATACAATTACGGCTAATTGTATACAACAAATATTTGATGTATGCATCGGCTCAAGTCAGACACAAACCCCGATCGGGTCTTCCTCGTCCCGGTCACCACCTAATTACTTAATGTTTACAATAAAAACCACTAACTATCTGACTGATTAACACGAGAAAGTGAGGCTTTACTATGATAGTAAACCAGGAAAAATGCGTAGGATGCGGTAAGTGCCGTATTTACTGCCCCGTGCATGCAATCAGTGTGGAAAACCGCAAGGCTAAAATCGACCTTGAAATCTGCACAGAATGCGCAAACTGCCTGAGAGCTGACATCTGCCCTATGGGCGCACTTGAAAAAGTTGAGCTCGAATGGCCCCGCCAGGTTCGTTCTCAGATGAGCGACGTAACCACAGTTTACAGAGGAGTAAACGGCCGCGGCACAGAAGAAATGAAGACTAACGATGTTACAGGCCGCTACACAAAGGGCATGGTAGGCATCGCAATCGAAATGGGACGCCCCCAGGTTTCTTCCACATTCCGCGATCTGGAAAAGCTGTCCATGACAGTGGCTAAGTTTGGAGCTGAATTCGAAGACCGCAATCCGATTTCCAGCTACATCATCGACCACAAGACAGGACAGGTTAATCCCGACCTCCTGGACGAAAGAGTTATCTCCGGCATCATTGAGTTTAACCTTCCCATCGAACGTCTTAAGGAAACAATTCAGGCAATTATCAAG
>JAKSSQ010000059.1 GCA_024403005.1 Clostridia bacterium
GTTACGTATACTCCATTTGGAGGCAGCGCCTCGTCCGGATTCAGGCTCAGGTTTACCGTTGGGAAACCTATTCTTCTTCCCAGATGGCGGCCCTGAACCACTGTGCCGTCCAGAGTGTAGAGCCTTCCGGTATACTTTTCGTAATCTTCCATGCGGCCTTCGTCTATAATTCCGCGGATTAAGGTGCTGGACACCGTATTTCCGTCGATTACGACTTCCGGAACGATGGTAAGACCGTAGCCCAGCTCTTCTGCGTGGTCGTGGAGATAAGTACCGTCTCCGGCCGCTTTATAGCCGAAGTGGTAATTAAATCCGCAGACCGCATGCTTCATTCTAAGGGTCTTGAGCAGAATATCTTCCAGGAAAACCTGGGGAGAGCTCTGCCTTACGAACTCGTCGAACGTAATGGAAAACAGGTATTCCACGCCCATTCCTTCGAGAAAAGCTGCCTTTTCTTCGAAATTCATTATGTTCTTTACGACAACTTTTCCTGCCATTTCGTTAACAGGATGGTTCGTAAAGGTGAATACCGAAGGTACGAGAGCCTTTTCCTTAGCAGCCAGCACACATTCTTTTATAAGCTGCTGGTGCCCTTTATGTACGCTGTTTAATTTTCCGAGAGCGATGCACGTGTCCTTTATATTATTAACTTCTTCTAAACTTTTAAAAATTTGCATTATTCGGGTATTACTTTAGATACCTTTCCGGATTTAGCTATGCCGAGAAGCTTGTCTTCGTAAAATACTGCGCAGTTTCCTTCCGGGCAGGCAATGTTTTCGGACCATACAGGATTGCCGAACTTAAAGAGCCTTGCGGTTCTTTCGTCCAGTTCGAGCCTGGGAAGCCCTGAAACTGCAGTTTCCAGAGGATCCAGCAGCTTTGCGATGTCTTCCTGGTTCATGGAGCGGAAAGTTTCCATGTCCACTGCGTCTTCTATCCTGTAGCCGCAGGTCTCCGTGCGAACAAGGCCGCTCATGCATGCGCCGCAGCCGAGAATTTCTCCAAGGTCGTGGCATATGGAACGGATATAAGTGCCGCGGGAACAAACTGCCTTAAAGACGAAGTCTTCCCGGGGGCCGTTCCATTCCAGAAGCTCTATTTCGTGGATAGTAACCTTTCTTTCGGGGACTTCCACTTCCTTACCTGCTCTTGCGTATTCGTAGAGCTTTTTACCGTTAATCTTTATAGCGGAAAAAACGGGCGGTTTCTGCATTATTTCACCGAGAAAAGAAGAAAGTCCACTCTCCACCATTTCGCGGCTTACAGAGTCGATTTCGGCCCTTCTGTCCTGCAGTATTTCGCCCCATATATCCCTGGTGTCCGTTACAAGGCCCAGTCTGCATGTGCAGACGTATGTCTTGGGCATGTCGTCCATGTATTCCAGAAGCCTTGTCGCCTTGCCTATGCAAAGCGGCAGAACTCCCGTAGCCTCCGGGTCCAGAGTTCCTGTGTGGCCGATTTTGCGTTCACCGGTGAGCCTTCTTGCGATGGCTACGCAGTCGAAGCTTGTAAAACCGGCTGGCTTATTAAGGTTAAGAATTCCGTCCATCAGCCCAGCTGCTCCTCTATTGCAGCCTTAAGCTGCATTAAAGCTTCTTCTGCAGAGCACTTAAAAGAGCATCCGCTTGCCCTTTCGTGGCCGCCGCCGTCGAACTTCGCGGCGATTGCGTTCACGTTGGCATATTCCTTGGAGCGCAGAGAGCACTTAAGCCTTCCGTCTTCCTTTTCCTTTAAAAATGCTGCAATTTCAACGCCCTGGATGGCTCTTAACCTGTCGATGCAGGTTTCCGTCATCTCTGTCTTTGCGCCTAAAGCCTTAATGTCTTCCTGATTGCACCAGGAGATTGCAGCTTTTCCGCCGGCAAAGATTTCGGCTCTGTCTACTGCAAGAGCTTCCAGCTTAAGCTGCGGAAGAGGCGTGCTGTCCCAGATCTTATTGCAGATTCCGGAATAGTCGATGCCGTAACCCATGAGCTCTGCAGCATCTAAGAGCGCCTGCGGAGTTGTGTTGGAAAATCTGAAGCGTCCTGTATCTGTAACGATTGCAGTGTAGAGATTTTCTGCTATGGATTTGTCTATAGGCGCGCCCATGTCTTTGAGCAGTTCAAAAACCAGGTTTCCTGCAGCCGGGGAATCGGGGTCGATTACCTCATAATCTGCAAAAGGCCCGGTTTTAATATGGTGGTCTACGCAGAGACGCACACCTGCGGCTCTGAACGCATCCACCCTCTTTTCTATGCGGCTGTCTCCGCTGCAGTCTACTGCGATTGCAGCATCTGCAGTCCAGGGAGCTTCCTTAACGAAGCAGCCCTCGCCGTCCGAAAACAGCAGGTATTCGGGGCATTCATCCTCCAGGAGAATGTATGCCTCCTTACCCATTCTGCGCAGACTCTTGCAGAGCGCGCAGCTGCTTCCGGCTGCATCCCCGTCCATGCTCATGTGAGTAAAGATGAGGATTTTACCGGCTTTTTCTATTTCGCGTTTAATATCTGTCCAGTTATGCATTAATCGTTAAAATCTTCCTCTTCTTCCCCGGGAATGTCTTCGGGGATATCAAGGCTGTCGATGAGCGCATCCATCTTGGCTCCATATTCGAAGCTTTCGTCGAACTTAAAAATGAGTTCGGGAATGTGGCGCGCCTTAATCTTTTTGCCCAGGGCTGTACGGATGTGTCCCTTGCTCTTCTCGAAAGCCTTAAGGATTTCCTTCTTTCTTTCGGGAGTGCTTCCGGAAGCGTTTCCGTATTCCAGAGATGTAATGTAAACAGTAGCGTAGCTGCCGTCGTTTGTAACGTCGGCAGCGTTTACGCTGATCATACTGCTTTTAAATCCGGGATCCTTAAGATCGCCCCTTATGAGCATATCGCTTATGCCCTTGCGAATTTCTTCACCCATTCGTTCAGGCTTGTAGGATTTTCCCATTATCTTTCAACCTCTTGCATTGTGAAGGCTTCGATGATGTCGCCTTCCTTGATGTCGTTATACTTTTCGATACCGATACCGCATTCGTAGCCGGAGTTAACTTCCTTTGCATCGTCCTTGAAACGCTTGAGGGAGGAAATAACACCTTCGTGGATTACGATACCATCTCTTACGAGACGTACCTGTGCGTTTCTTGTAACCTTGCCTTCGATAACGTATGCACCTGCGATGATGCCGACGCCGGGAACCTTGAATGTGTCGCGGACTTCGATCTTTCCGAGGATAACTTCCTTGAATACGGGGTCCAGCATACCCTTCATGGCAGCTTCGATATCGTCGATGATTTCGTAAATGATTCTGTATGTACGGATTTCTACGCCGTCTCTGTCAGCCAGAGCCTGTACAGCGGAGCTGGGACGTACGTTGAAGCCAATGATAACAGCGCCGGATGTGTTAGCGAGCATAACGTCGGATTCTGTAACAGTACCTACACCTGTATGGATGATCTTTACTCTTACGTTTTCGTTATGCAGCTTTTCCAGAGAAGCTTCGAGAGCTCCTACGGAACCCTGTACGTCTGCCTTGATGATGAGGTTCAGGTCTCTTACTTCGCCTTCTTCGATGGATGCGAAGAGCTGTTCGAGAGATACGCTGGAGTTTCTTGCCATTGTTTCTTCTCTCAGCTTTTCCTTGCGCTTGAGAGCGATTTCTCTTGCAATTCTTTCTTCGCGAACCGCATAGAATGTGTCGCCTGCTTCGGGAACTTCTGTAAGACCTGTAATTTCAACGGCTCTGGAGGGGCCTGCCTTGCGGATCTGATTGCCCTTCCAGTCGGACATTACACGTACGCGGCCGGAAGCCATACCTGCAACAACTGCCTGGCCTGCCTGCAGTGTACCGTTGGATACGAGCAGTGTAGCTACAGGGCCTCTTGCCTTGTCCAGTCTTGCTTCGATAACTGTACCTACAGCAAGTCTGTCCGGGTTAGCCTTGAGTTCGAGCATTTCTGCCTGGAGGAGTACCATTTCCAGAAGTGTTGTGATTCCTTCACCCTTCTTAGCGGAAACGGGTACGGAAATTACATCGCCGCCCCAGTCTTCTACCAGGATGCTCTGTTCTGCCAGTTCCTTCTTAACGCGGTCCGGATTTGCGCCGGGCTTATCCATCTTGTTGATGGCAACGATAATGGGAACGCCTGCAGCCTTAGCGTGGCTGATGGATTCGATTGTCTGAGGCATTACGCCGTCGTCTGCTGCTACTACCAGGATAGCGATATCTGTAGCATGTGCACCTCTTGCACGCATGGCTGTGAATGCTTCGTGGCCCGGAGTATCCAGGAATACAATCTTCTGTCCGTTGATCTCAATTTCGGATGCACCGATGTGCTGTGTAATACCGCCTGCTTCGCCTGCAGTAACGTTTGTATTTCTGATTGCGTCGAGCAGAGAAGTCTTACCGTGGTCTACGTGACCCATTACTGTTACGATAGGTGCTCTGGGCTGGAGTTCGGATTCTGCGTCTTCGTGGAGATCGAGTCCTTCTTCCTCTTCTACTTCTTCTGCCTTGTTGATTACAACTGTCTTGCCCAGTTCCATACCGAGCAGTACTGCTGTTTCTTCGTCCAGGTTCTGGTTGATGTTAGCCATGATGCCCATCTTCATGAGGCACATGATTGCATCGGATGTGGAAACTTCAAGCTGTTCGCAGAAGCCTGCTACGGTAATGGGTACGTCGATGATAACGCCGCCGGTTTCCATAGCTTCGATTTCTGCTGCGGATTCCTGAACTTCTTCAACCTTTTCCTTGTACTTGGAGTGCTTCTTCTTTGAGGACTTGGTAAGATCCATTACGCTCTGTTCTTCGAATCTGTCCTTCTTGTCCTTGTCCTTCTTCTTGCGGCGGGAATCGCCTGCAGCAGGTGCTGTATATGCAACAACCTTTTCTCTGCCGCCTTCGTTTGTCTTCTTGCCGCTGAAATCCTTCTTTCTGGGGGAAGACTGTTCGCCGTTTGCGCCGTCCTTCTTGCCCTTGAATTCCTTGGGCTTGCGGTCGCCGTTATTGCCGCCCTGGCCGTTGTTTCTGTTTCTGCCCTCGCGGTTATCCTTGCCGTCTCTGCCGCCCTTCTTGTCTCTGGGCTTAACTTCTACAGGCTTCTTTTCTTCCTTGGGTTCATCTGCAGCTCTCTTAACGATCTTTACGCCGATATGGGGAACGTAGTCGATCTTTTCGGGTTCGGGCTTCTTTTCTTCTTTCTTTTCTTCCTTTTTAGCTTCTGCCTTGGGCTCTTCCTTCTTAGGTTCAGCCTTTGCTTCCTTTTTGGGAGCTGCCTTAGCTTCTTCCTTCTTGGGTTCAGCCTTGGGTTCTTCCTTTGCGGGAGCGGGTTCAGCCTTCTTTATAATCTTGACGCCAATGGGAGCATCCTGATACATTTCAGGTTCCTTCTTCTTGGGTTCTTCCTTAACGGGAGCTTCCTTAATTTCGGGAGCAATTTCTTCTGCCTTGGGCTGTACGCTGTCTGCCTTCTTCTGGGGAACAGCGTTCTTGGGCATGGGTCTGCCTACGGGAGAAGCCTTAGCGGAAGCAGCCTTTGGCATGGGCTTTCCGATGGGAGCTGCCATGGGCTTAGCTGCGGGTGCAGCCTTTTCTGCCTTGGGAGCAGCGCTCTTTGTCTTCTTAGCCTGCTGGGCTTCAATAATTGCTTTATCTACTGCGCGGATCTGGACTTTAGATTCGCCATCCTGACCATTTGCGCTTTTCTTGGTCTGAGCTTTAACTACTTTTGTTTCTGTATCGACCATAAAAACACCTCCGGATTATCTGCTTAATTCAGCTATCTGCTGGATAACTGCCTCTGCATCCTCTCTGGAAACCTCGGTCTTGAGATTTCTGGAAAACGCATTCTTCTTGATGGCAAGCTTTGCACAGTCTGAGTTCGGGCAAAGATATGCGCCTCTTCCGGGCAGTTTACCTTTAATATCTATCTGCAGGCCCTCTTCAGATGCGATGACGCGGATAAGCTCCTTCTTGGGCTTTGACTGCATGCATCCTATGCATCTTCTTTCGGGCACTTTCTTTTCTGTCATTTTTCTTACCTTACAGACCGAGTGCAGCTGCGATTGTTTCAATCATTACAGCGTTTGTAGCCTTAAGATCCATTTCGATTGCATTTTCTTCAGCGAATGCAACCAGTTCAGCCTTCTTCATCTTCTTGAGAGCTGCCATGGAAACTGCGGGAGCTTCTGCTGCTTCTTCCATAACTTCGATTTCCATTTCTTCGGAAACTTCGGGTTCTTCGGATTCAGCGGGCTGTTCGCTCATAGCGTCCAGTGTGGGCTGATACTGAGAGTGGCTCTTAATGTCGATCTTCCATCCGCAGAGCTTAGCTGCAAGTCTTACGTTCTGGCCTTCCTTGCCGATAGCCAGAGACAGCTGATAGTCGGGAACTACAACTGTAGCAGACTTTTCGTCTTCGTCGATGAGAACCATTTCTACCTTAGCGGGAGAAAGTGCGCTGGAGATAAGCTTGCCGGGTTCTTCGCTCCAGTTGATGATGTCGATCTTTTCTCCGCCCAGTTCGTCTACGACTGCCTGTACTCTTGTGCCCTTGGGGCCAACGCATGAACCAACGGGGTCAACGTTTTCGTCGTATGTGCAGACAGCGATCTTTGTTCTGGAACCTGCTTCTCTTGCAAGGGACTTGATTTCTACTGTGCCTTCCTGAATTTCGGGAACTTCCAGTTCGAAGAGTCTCTTAACGAGGCCGGGGTGAGTACGGGAAAGGAATACCTGGGGACCCTTTGTTGTCTTCTTAACGTCCATTACGAAGACCTTGAGTCTTTCGTTTACTCTGTACTTTTCGCCTGCAATCTGTTCGTTGGGGGAAAGGATGCCTTCAGCTCTTCCCATGCCGATGAACACTGTATCGTTGCTGATTCTCTGTACAGTACCTGTAATTACTTCGCCCTGGCGGGAGATGTAGTCTTCGTAGATCATGCCGCGTTCTGTTTCGCGGATTCTCTGTACTACAACCTGCTTAGCTGTCTGTGCAGCGATGCGGCCGAAGTCCTTGGGTGTTACCATGTATTCGATAACGTCGCCGAGTTCGTAAGCGGGGTCGATTTCCTGAGCATCTTCCAGGCTTGTCTGGGAGAACGGATCTTCAACTTCTTCTACTACGTCGTGTCTCATGTAAACGTCGATGTCGCCTGTGGAGCGGTCGATGTTTACGCGTACGTTCTGAGATGTGCCATAATTCTTCTTATAAGCTGAAACCAGAGCACTTTCGATTGTGTCGATGAGCAGATCCTTGGAAATGCCCTTCTCCCTTTCCAGTGCTTCTACGGCCAGAATAAATTCGGTGTTCATTTTTTCCTGTACCTCCTTAGAATATAACTGCCAGATTTATCTTAGCTGCATCTGTCTTCTGCAGCGTAATTTCCTTGCCCTTTTCGTCTGTAATTGTCACGATTCCGTCTGCATAGCCGGTGAGCTTTCCTTCGTAGAACTTCTTGCCGTCCAAAGCCTTGTAGAGCTTAACTTCCACAGCTTCGCCCATGAATCTAGCGAAGTCTTTATCGGAGATAAGGGGTCTGTCCATTCCGGGGGAAGAAACTTCCAGGTAATAGTTCTGTTCGATAGGATCGTCTTCGTCCAGTCTCTTGCTTAAATATCTGCTTATCTTTTCGCAGTCGTCTGTGCCGATTACGGCATATTCTCCGTTTTCCAGCTTGTCTACGTAGACTCTCAGATACCAGTTGGGACCTTCTTTTTCGAATTCGCATCTGGAGAGCTCGTAGCTGTCCTTTTCTTCGAATTCATCTAAATATGCGGCAATGTAGTCGCTGACTTTCTTTTTGGCCAAGGTTTTCTCCTTACAAATACGAAGGAGCGGGCATCGCCCACTCCTTAGAAATAACGTATACTTTTGTTAGTTTACCATATTTTACAAAAATTGCAAGCACTTTGTAAAATTTAGCAAACCGGGGCGTGAGCCCAATGCATCCGATTAGTAGATAGGATACTTAGCTGTAAGCTTTTCAGCTTCGCTGCGGATGTATTCTTCCTTGCTGAAGTCGGAAGCTGTAAGGTAGATAAGTTCAGCAATCTTTTCCATGTCAGCTTCCTTGAAGCCTCTTGCTGTAACAGCGGGTGTACCTACGCGGATACCGCTTGTCTTTGTTGCGGGCAGAGGATCGTTGGGAATCTTGTTCTTGTTTACTGTAATGTAAACCTTGTCCAGGCGCTGTTCCATTTCCTTGCCGGAGATGTCGAAGTTGCGCAGGTCTACCAGCATGAGGTGGTTATCTGTACCGCCGGATACGAGGTCGAAGCCGTATTCGAGAAGCTTGTCTGCGAGAACCTTAGCGTTCTTTACGATCTGTTCCTGATATTCCTTGAATTCGGGCTTGAGAGCTTCACCGAAAGCAACAGCCTTAGCTGCGATGATGTGTTCAAGCGGGCCGCCCTGTGTTCCGGGGAAGATTGCGGAGTTGATCTTCTTTGCGATAGCTTCGTCGTTTGTCAGAATGAGACCGCCGCGGGGTCCTCTGAGTGTCTTATGTGTTGTAGTTGTAACTACGTGTGCATAAGGCATGGGAGACGGGTGAAGGCCTGCAGCTACGAGACCTGCAATGTGAGCCATGTCTACCATGAGGTAAGCGCCTACTTCGTCAGCGATTTCTCTGAACTTCTTGAAGTCGATGATTCTGGGATAAGCAGATGCGCCTGCGATGATCATCTTAGGCTTGCATTCCTTAGCGAGCTTGAGCATTTCATCGTAGTCGATTGTTTCTGTTTCGTCGTTTACACCGTAAGGAACGATGTTGTAGTTCTTACCGGATTCGTTAGCGCCGCTGCCGTGTGTCAGATGTCCGCCGTGGTCCAGGTTCATACCCATAACTGTGTCGCCGGGCTGGCAGAGTGCAATGTATACTGCGTGGTTTGCGTTAGCGCCGGAATGGGGCTGTACGTTTGCGAATTCTGCGCCGAAGAGCTTCTTTGCTCTTTCGATAGCGATAGCTTCAACAACGTCTACGTTTTCGCAGCCGCCGTAGTAGCGCTTGCCGCAGTAGCCTTCTGCGTACTTGTTTGTGAGTACGGAGCCTGCTGCTGCCAGAACTGCTTCGCTTACGATGTTTTCGGATGCGATGAGTTCAATGTTTCTCTTCTGTCTGTTGAGTTCGCCTTCAACAGCGTGTCCGAGTTCGGGGTCCTGCTGGATCAGGAAGTTAAGCATTTCGTTTACCATGGTTTCGTCTCCTATAATATGTTTAAAGTGTTAATAAACTATTTCTTAATGAGCTTTATGAGCTCGGGGATAATCTGTTCTTCCGGGACGGTGTGCAGGGCATTTCCGTGTTCCATCAAAAGCCCTACGCCCTTTCCGCAGGCAACGCCGAAATCCGCGTGCTTTGCTTCGCCGGGGCCGTTTACTTCGCAGCCCATTACCGCAACTCTCAGGAATCTGCCTTCTGCTGCAAGTTCGTCGGAAAGCGGCTTAAGTTCGCTTTCAATTTTAGCTGCAATTGTCGGAAGGTCTACCCTTGTTCTGCCGCAGGTCGGGCAGCTTACGAAGTCTATGCCCGCTTTTCTTACGCCTGTTGCCGCAAGAAGCTCCTTAGCGAGGATTACTTCGCGCAGTGGGTCACCGGTGAGGGAAATTCGCATCGTATTGCCGATGCCGTCCAGAAGCAGTGCGCCGAGAGCCGCTGTGGACTTGAGCTCCGCCATGTGCCCTACTCCGCTTTCGGTGAGGCCAATGTGCAGAGGTCTGTCGGACTTGCTTCTGAATAATTTATGTGCTTCGTGGTTCATCTTTACGTCGGAAGACTTAAGGGAAACCACGATATCTTCGAAACCGAAGCTCTGAGCATACTGTACTGCGTTTAAAGCGCTTTCGCAGAGGCCTTCTGCAGTAACTCCGCCGTATTTGGCGAGGATGTCCTTTTCAAGAGAACCGGAGTT
>JAKSSQ010000006.1 GCA_024403005.1 Clostridia bacterium
TTTATGGAAGACCCCATAGAAGCTTCCGTAAACGTGCACCTCGGCCTGGTAAAAATCTATCGTTACGGCCGGGAAAGCATCGTTATGGGCCTTATCGCAGGCATGTTTTACCTGCTTAAAGCCGGTATACCCCTGCCGTCTTACCCTGTAAGCGAAGACGAATACTGCAGGCTGGTTTCTCAGTGGATAAACGAAGGAAGCAGCGAAGCATTCATGGACATGCACTGCCGCAGCCTTCTTAACAGAGCAGATACTGTGCTTTCTGTCTGCCGCCAGGCGCAGGAAGCATCGGGAGAATAGATTTAATGAACATTCAGGAAATAAAAAATAAACTGCACTATTACGTGGACGAGGACCGCGTTATGGAGTATGAACCAATGGACCTCCATACCAGTTTTCGCTGCGGAGGCCCGGCGGATCTTTTCGTATCTCCGGAAAATCTGGCGCAGTTTATGTCGGTTATAGATACACTTAAGGCAGAAAAAGTGCCTTATATGGTTCTGGGCAACGGAAGCAACGTGCTCTTTACGGAAAAGGGCTACAGAGGCGTAGTGGTTAAAATCGGAGAAGGTATGGACAGAGTTCGCTTCGAAGGCGACATCGTCTTTGCAGAACCGGGAGTTTCCCTTGCTGCACTCGCCAAAATGGCTGCAAAGGAAGGCCGCTCAGGCCTTGAATTTGCATGCGGCATACCCGGAACTTTGGGCGGTGCAGTCTTTATGAACGCAGGCGCTTACGGCGGAGAAATGAAGGACGTTATCCTCTCTGTTTCCTCCATTAATCCTTATGGAATCATGAAGGACAGACCCTGCGAAGCATGCGAATTCGGCTACAGACACAGCGTATTCATGGACAGGAACGAGGTTATCCTCGGGGTCAAGCTTAAACTGGAAGAAGAACTTCGCCGCAGAATCGAAGAAAAGATGAAGGACTTCACCGCAAGAAGAAACGAAAAGCAGCCGGTTAATCTGCCTTCTGCAGGCAGTTTCTTTAAGCGTCCGGAAGGCTATTTTGCAGGAAAGCTTGTGGAAGATTCAGGTCTTAAGGGTCTGCAGGTCGGCGGCGCGCAGGTTAGCCCCCTCCACGCAGGCTTTATCGTAAACACAGGCAATGCGACCGCAGACGACGTAATCGACCTTATGCACGTAATCCAGGAAACCGGAATGGACAAGTTCGGTGTAAAGCTGGAGCCGGAGGTAAGAATCGTTGGAGAAGCTTAAATTCGACATCCACACACATACGGTCTACAGCCACGGCAAGGGAACCATCGAAGAAAACTACGAGACTGCAAAGGCTCTGGGCTTCGAAGTTCTGGGTATTTCCGACCACGGCCCGGGCCACATGGGTTTCGGCATAGATATTAAAAAGCTGCCGGAAATGAAGGAAAAGGCTGCAGCGCTTACTGCTCTCGGCGGGCCGAAAGTCTTAATAGGCGTTGAAGCTAATATCATAAACGCAGACGGCGAGCTGGATGTGCCTTTAAGCATGCAGGCAGGTTTCGACTACATTATGGCAGGATACCACCTGGGCGTTGCAGGCAAGAATCCGCTGCGGGCCGGATTGGTTCACGCGGGGGCCCTTATGTACAAAGCCACCGGCAAATACACTAAAAGGGCGATAGACTTCAACACAGCCATGGTTGTAAACGCCCTGCGCTATAACAAAATGAAGGTGCTGACCCACCCGGGCGACAAGGCGGCTTTTGACATAGACCGCATTGCTAAGGTCTGCGAAGAGACCGGAACCTGGATGGAAATTAACAACCACCACGACTGCCTTACGGTGGAAGGAATAAAAACTGCAGCTAAGTACGACGTGCAGTTTTATATAGGAAGCGATGCACATCTGCCCCAGGATGTGGGGACCTGCAGCATCGCAGTCGCCCGCGCTAAAGAAGCAGGGCTCGATCTTAAAAGGATCGTAAATTTGGTCACAGAATAAACAAAGGAAACTAAATGGAAGTTATTATTGTAACCGGACTTTCCGGCGCAGGAAAATCCCAGGCCATGAACTGCATAGAAGATCTGGGCTACTACTGCGTGGACAATATGCCGCCGAAACTTATTAACGAATTCATAACTCTTGCGGAAAACAACAGCGAAATCGACAAGGCCGCTTTCGTTGTGGATATCCGCCAGGGCAGTTTCTTTAAGGATCTGAACAACTGCCTGGAAGAACTGAAAGCCAATGGAAGGGAATACCGGATTATGTTCCTGGAGGCTTCGGACAGAGTTTTAATCCGCAGATATAAGGAAACAAGGCGCAGCCACCCGTTAAGCAAAGACAGCATAACGGCCGGCATTAAAGAGGAGCGCGAACGTCTGGAAACAGTGCGCGACCAGGCTTCCTACATTATCGACACTTCCGCATATAAGACTGCAGATCTTAACGAAGAAATCAAGCAGCTCTTAAGCTCCGGCGAAAGAGAAGACAGCTTTACAATTACCGTAATGAGCTTTGGATTCAAACACGGTATCCCCGTAGATGCGGACTGGGTGCTGGATGCGAGGTTCATCCCCAACCCTTATTACATTCCCAGCCTTAAGAAGCTCACGGGCAATAACAAAAAGATAAGAGAATTTGTTATGAGGCACCAAATTGCCAGAGATTTTACCGGCAGAGTAGTCGGTCTGGCGCTGGACCTTATCCCCGGATATATTCAGGAAGGCAAATACAATCTTGTTCTGGCTATAGGCTGTACAGGTGGCCATCACCGCAGTGTAGCCATCGCAAATGAGCTTTACGAAAGATTTACGGAACTGGGCAAACACACTGTGGTTATTCATCGCGATTTGTGATAGAATAAACAAGGTTGTGAAAGAAAACTAAAATAGGCTTTACACTAGGTTTTTTTGAGGAGGTTTTTTATATGGAAAAATTAATTATCTCTGCATGTATCTGCGGCGCTGAAGTAACAAAGGAAAACAATCCTGCAGTTCCCTATACAGTAGAAGAAGTTGTAAGAGAAGCTAAGTCCGCTTACGATGCAGGCGCATCTCTCATCCACCTTCACGTTAGATGGGACGACGGTACTCCCACACAGGATAAGGGCAGATTCCAGGAAATGGTTGATGCTATCCGCAAGGAATGCCCCGATGTAATCATTCAGCCCTCCACAGGCGGCGCTGTTGGTATGACAGACCTTGAAAGACTTCAGTCCACAGAAATTACTCCGACACCGGAAATGGCTACACTGGACTGCGGTACATGCAACTTCGGCGGAGACGAAATCTTCATCAATACAGACAATACAATCGCTAACTTCGGCGATATCATGAAGGAAAGAGGCATCAAGCCCGAATGCGAAGTATTCGACAAGGGCATGATCGACCTGGCTCTCAAGGCTGCTAAGAAGGGTCACATCGACTATCCTATCCACTTCGACTTCGTACTTGGCGTACAGATGACAGCTACAGTAAGAGATCTGGTATACATGGCTACATCCATTCCCGCTGGCTCCACATGGACAGCTACAGGTATCGGCAGAAACTGCTGGGATATCGTTGCTGCAACAATCGCTATGGGCGGCCACGTAAGAGTTGGTTTCGAAGACAACGTATACATGTCCAAGGGTGTTCTCGCTAAGTCCAACGGCGAAATGGTAGAAAGAGTTGTTCAGATGGCTAAGCTCATGAACAGAGAAATTGCTACACCTGCAGAAGCAAGAGAAATTCTCGGACTTGCTCCCCTCAAGTAAAGCATAAAATTATTAAGCAGAGAGCGGCTTACGCTCTCTGTTTTTTATTGTCAAAACCGCAGGGCTCGTAGTAAGATTTAGTAAAAGTTTTACCCGTTAAGGAGACGAATCATGAGTTTTAACAAAAAGGATGCTGTCGAATACGTAGGCAGCAGAGAAGAGACAATTATAGATATTTCCCATAAGATCTGGGAATATGCAGAGCTTTCCTTAAAGGAATTCAAATCTGCAGCACTTTACATCGAAAAGCTTAAGGAAGAAGGCTTCGAAGTAGAAGAGAGCATCTGCGGCCTTCCTACATGTTTTTCCGGAAAGTACGGCGGCGGAAGGCCGGTGATCGCAATTCTCGGCGAGTTCGATGCGCTTTCTTCCCTTTCCCAGGAAGCTGGCAACCCTGTAAAGACTCCGGTTATTGAAGGCGGAAGCGGCCACGGCTGCGGACACAACATGCTCGGTGCAGCATCCTTCGGCGCTGCTCTGGGCGTAAAGAAGTACCTGGAAGAAACCGGCGCTGCAGGCACTGTAATCTTCTACGGCTGCCCCGGCGAAGAAGGCGGAGCTTCCAAGGCTTTAATGGCAAGAGAAAAGATCTGGAAGGGCATGGATGCTGCAATTTCCTGGCACCCCGGCGACTGCAACGAAGTTACCACAGGTACTACCATGTCCTGCATTCAGAGCCTCTACAAGTTCAAGGGAACAGCTTCCCACGCTGCAGGTTCTCCCGAAGCAGGCAGATCCGCTCTGGACGCTGCAGAGCTCATGAACATCGGCGTTCAGTTCCTTAGAGAACACATGGCAGACGAATGCCGTATCCACTATTCCATTATCGACGGCGGCGGAATTTCTCCCAATGTGGTTCAGCCCACTGCAAGCCTTCTTTACATGGTAAGAGCCGTTAAAATCGGCGATGCGGTTGCGCTGCAAAAGCGAGTAGACAAGATTGCCAAAGCTGCTGCAGACATGACAGAAACCACCATGGAAAAAATCTTCGTAGACGGCCTTTCCAACACGGTCATGAACTCAGTTTTGGAAAAGGTTATGTATAAGAACATGGAAGAGATCGAGGTTCCAAAGTATACTGCAGAAGAACACGCATATGCAGCAGAGCTCAGAAAAACTTACGAAGTTAACGAACTTCCCGGCAAATCCGCACCGGAAGACGAAGATATGGCTAAGATTATCGACTGCCTTAGCGAAGGCGGCTCCAAGCCCTTAAACGACTTCCTTATGCCTTACTTCAGCAAGAACATCAAGAGAGCCGGCTCCACAGATGTTGGCGACGTTTCCTGGCAGACTCCGACTGTTCAGCTTACAGCAGTTACCAGCGCTTCCGGTTCTCCCGGCCATTCCTGGCAGAACGTTTCCTGCGGTGGGTCAACCATCGGAGACAAGGGAGCAATGTACGCAGCAAAGGTTATGTGCGCCACAGCTATCGACCTGTTTAACGACAAAAAGATTATTAAAGAGGCCAGAAAAGAGTTTAAGGAACGCACAAAGGAAGGCTACACCTGCCCCGTACCCAAGGGTGCAGAGCTCTACGTTATCGAATGATATAGTACTCGTGACCCAATGCGGTGCCTAGCGGCACCGCATTTTGTATATCGGTATTATTGGATATCAATAACAAATAATGCATTTATCGGTGTTATTTAATACAAAAAAGGTATAGAATACATACATGTCTTTTACATCGGAAACGAAAAATGAATTAACAAAGACCATAGCTGAGCGCAAGTGCTGCCAGCTGGCGGAAATCGCAGGATTTCTTCGCTTTGCAGGAAGCATTACTTTAAGCGGCGGCAAACTGGGCATAAAGGTTACCACGGATAACGCTGCGGTAGCCCGTCTTTTCATTTCCCTCATGAAGGAATATTTCGGGGCTAAGGCATCCCTTGCTCTCGGCGAGGCTACGCCGCTTGCCAAGGGCAGAATTTACGAACTTTTCATTACGCCGGACATGAATTCCGAGCCTATTCTGCGCGAAACAGGCATCTTAGGCGTAAGAGAAGGAAGCAACTTCATTACCGACGGCCTGCCCTCCGATATTATAAGAAAGCGCTGCTGCAAGAAGGCTGCGCTCCGCGGAATCTTCCTCGGATGCGGTGCGATCACCGATCCGGCTAAGGGCTACCATCTGGAACTCACCTGCGGCTCCGAATACATGGCAGGAGACGTTAAGAAGCTTGTAAACAGCTTCGGCCTTAAGGCCAAGGTGTCCCAGCGCAAAGGCAAGTACGTGGTTTACATTAAGGAAGGGGAACAGATTTCCGACTTCCTTAACATAATCGGGGCCAGCGGACAGTACTTTAAATTCCAGGAAGTTCGCGTTGTTAAGGAAATGGTTAACAAGACCAACAGAATTTCCAACTGCGAATCCGCAAACATGGATAAATCCATAAACGCTGCTCAGAAGCATCTGGCAGCCATCAAGACCATAGAAGAGGCCAAAGGGCTGGATTCTCTGCCGCCAAGGCTTCGCGAAACCGCGCAGATGCGCCGCGACTATCCGGAGCTTTCCCTTGCAGATCTGGCGGAACTTTTTAACCCGCCCCTCAAGAAATCCGGACTCAACCACAGGCTGGCAAAAATCGTAGAGCTGGCCGAAAAGTGCAATTAACAGACAGAAAAGATTATGACAGCTAAAACCAAAGGTATTATTTACATGCTGCTTACGGGGATAATCTTCTCCATCGGCGGCGTTTTAATGAAGCTCATCCCCTTTACATCCCTTGCCCTCAACAGTGCAAGATGCTTTATGGCGGGTTCTTTAATTCTTACTTATGCGTTGGTAACCAAGCATAAGATAAGGTGCAATAAGCACGTACTTTTCAGTGCTGTTGCCATTGCGATCACCTCGGCCCTTTATTCCACAGCGGTAAAGCTTACAACGGCAGGTGCAGCCATCGTTATTCAGTTTACTGCGCCGGTGTGGGCCATGATCTTTTGCGCAATCCTTTACAAAATTAAGCCCCGCAGAGGGGATATAATCGCCTGCATCGCAGTGTTTACAGGCATCGGCGTATGTTTCTACGACGGCCTCGCAGACGGCAGAACAGTCGGAAATCTTTTCGCCCTTGCCAGCGGCATAACTTATGCTTTCGTATTCATGAGCAATTCCGGCGAAGATTCCGACGCCATGAGCAGCCAGATTTTCGGCCAGTTCCTGGCCTTTATTGTCGGTCTGCCGTGGTTATTAAGGGCAGATTTCTCCGTTATGGACAGCAAAGGCTGGATATATCTGCTGCTCCTCGGATTTGTTCAGATGGGCCTTGGACACCTGTTCATGACCAAGGGCCTGGAAACAACTCCCGCAGTTACAGCCTGCCTTATTACGGGGCTTGAACCAATTCTCAACCCCATCTGGACCGCAATGTTCTACGGTGAACCCATCACAACAATGTTCGTCATCGGCGCCGTTATCGTACTCATTTCCGTATCCCTGTACAATCTATGGGATATACGGCAGGCCTGACGCACACCCACTTAACTCTTTCCCGGCGTAAAGTACGACAAAAACAACAAGATGTCCCAATCCCTTAACAGCAAGCCCGCCAAAGGCGACTTTGGCTCGGGCAGTATTCCTAAATTATTAGTAAAGCTGGCTCTGCCTCTCATGACGGCGGAGCTTGTTCACGTGCTCTACAATCTCGTAGACCGCATGTACATCGGCCACATTCCCGGCTGCGGCACGGAAGCTCTGTCTGGCGTTGGCATTGCGTTCCCCTTAATTACTTTCATTACCGCCTTCGCAAATCTTTTCGGCTCCGGCGGCAACCCGCTCTGCTCCATGGCAAGAGGGGAAGGGGACACAAAGAAGGCCCAGACCATACTCAACACGTCCTTTACGATGTTAATCGTCACAGGCATCGTGCTTATGGTGCTAATGTATGTATTTTCCGGGACCCTGCTGTCCTGGATGGGCGGCGACAAGGATACCCTGCCTTATGCGGTCGAATACTTTAAAATCTACCTTATAGGCACAGTTTTCGTGCTTATAAGCCTCGGCATGAACCCATTCATCAACGGCATGGGCTTTGCCAGAGTAGGCATGGCTACCGTAATTATCGGTGCGGTCCTTAATATTATCCTGGACCCGGTATTCATTTTTACTCTTAACATGGGCATTAAGGGTGCTGCCTGGGCTACGGTAATTTCCCAGCTGGTAAGCGCTGTCTGGGTAGTTGCCTTCCTTATGGGAAAGAAAACTCTGCTTCGGATTACAGGCTTTGCCATTGACCCCCAGCAGGCCAAACGCATATTAAAGCTTGGCGTAAGCGGATTTACGTTTAAATCCACAACAAGCATAAGCCAGGCAGTTGTAAACATGACATTAAAACAGTTCGGCGGTGCGACAAGTACTCTCTTTATTGGGTCAATGTCCATTATTAACTCCTTAAGAGAAGTTATAAGCCAGCCGATTACCGGCTTTACCCATGCAGCCGTACCTGTCATGAGCTATAACCGCGGCGCCGGCAAGGAAAGCCGCATAAGACAGACGATTAAGTTCGTGCTGAGCCTTGCCTTTACCTATAATTTCTGCGCATGGCTTCTTATGATGTTCGTGCCGCTGCCTTTCGTAAAGATCTTTACTACGGATCCGGAGCTTATGGCTACGGCTGTAAAGTGCATCCACGTCTACTACGGCGCGTACTTTATGATGACTTTCCAGACCACAAGCCAGAATGTTTTCGTCTCCATGAACATGCCGAAATTCTCCCTGTTCTTCTCCATGCTCAGGAAGATAATTCTGGTAGTTCCCCTTACGCTGCTGCTGCCGCGAATCGGCTTCGGCGTAATGGGTGTATTCTGGGCCGAATTCATTTCCCAGCTCTTCGGAGCCTCCTGCTGCTTCATAACCATGATGCTTGTTGTTTACAGACATTTGGCTAAAGACGAATGAGAGATTTAACTAAAGGCTGCCCCGCCAAGGTGATTGCGCTTTTCGCATTGCCTATGATGCTGGGCAGCATTTTTCAACAATTTTATAGCATTACCGACACGAAAATCGTAAGCATGTACGTGGGAACTCAGGCTCTTGCCGCAGTAGGCGCAACGGCTGTAATATCCAGCATGCTGATAAGCCTTATAAACGGGCTTACGCAGGGGTTCTCCATACTTACGGGGCTTTCTTTCGGGTCTAAAGATGCAAGGGCTCTTCGCCGCTACACGGCCGGCAGCATTATTATCTGCACAGTCTGCACGGCTCTGCTTATGTCCGTCGCAGAAATTTTTCTCGAGCCTTTTCTGCACATTCTGAACACACCGGACGACATTTTTGCGGAAGCTCTCGGCTATATCCGCATTATTATTTCCGGAATAGTGTTCGTTGCGGCTTACAACCTGTTTGCAAATCTTTTAAGATCCATAGGTGACAGCAGAAATCCGCTGCTCTGCCTTATCGTTTCGATAGTTACGAACATCGGTCTGGACCTGTTTTTTATCCGGGTTCTGCACATGGGTGTTAAAGGCGCTGCTTATGCGACGATTATTTCCCAGGGCATGAGTGCATTTATGTGCATTTTTATTGCGCTCAGGAAATATCCGGAGATTTTCCCCGGCAAGGGAGAATGGGGTCTTACTTCGGTTGAATATACGAACCTTATTACTACCGGCATATCCATGGGCTTCATGGGCTTTCTGGTGCAGATCGGCACGGTTACGCTGCAGGGCGCCATCAACAGCCTGGGCACGGTCTACGCAGCTGCACACGTGGCAGGCAGAAGGGTAATCGACCTGGCCATAGTTGCATTGTTCTCAGCCGGAACCGCCATGACGACCTTCGTAAGCCAGAACCTTGGCGCAGGCCGCGGCGACCGCATAAGGCAGGGCATCCGCCAGATGCTGGTCATGATGTGGGGCGTGGTTGCTGTGCTTATCGCAGTCGGTTACATCTTCGGACCATACATGATCCGCTGGGTTTCCAGCTCCGCTGACCCAATCATCCTGAACGCAGGCATCATGTACATCCGCACCATGGTTACCTGCTTCCCGGTATTAAGCAGCCTCTTTATCTTAAGATGCTCGCTGCAGGGCATGGGCAGAAAGATTGCTCCTCTGGTTTCCAGCGGCGTAGAGCTTACAGTTAAAATCTTTTCCGCGAAGTTCCTTGTCTCCGCTCTGGGCTACCGCGGCGTCGCCTTAACAGAGCCTCTCAGCTGGATCCTTATGACGCTCCCTCTGGTGGTCGTCTACGTGCGCAATATTAAGTGGCTGGACAGTTTGAATGAATTGAAATAAAACAAAAAGGCATGGGCTGAACCCATGTCTTTTTTTCTGGTAGTGCCTAGGGGGACGCGCGTATTTGCTGCGCAAATCCGCCGTTCTGCGCGCGGCCAGGCCGTGCTCGAACCGGAAAGGTCCACCGGACCTTTCCGCCCTTTCGGGTTCGATCCCCCCAGCCACTCATTACAAAGCAAAACACAGGGCATGGGATAAACCCATGCCCTGTGTTTTATTGGTAGTGCCTAGGGGGATCGAACCCCTGATTTCAGCGTGAGAGGCTAACGTCTTGACCACTTGACCAAGGCACCGCGTATATAATTTTTGAACACATAAAGTATACACAGATTTTTCTTTGTTGTCCATTACTATTTTTAGTTACAAGCTTGATAATTTTTGGTAAAATATGTAGTTAGTATAACTGTCACTAAAAATAGAATATACAGAAAGGTATACTATTATGGACTATAAAAAACTGGCGGAACTCCTGTTCCCCGAGATTACTAAGACTCCGGAAGACTGGGAAGCTGCATACCCTGCAAGAAACCTGCCCGAAGGCGCTAAGGTTACAAGACTGGGCCCCAGCCCCACAGGCTTCATCCATCTGGGAAATCTGTACGGTGCGCTCACAGACGAAAGACTGGCACATAAGAGCGGCGGCGTATGTTTCCTGAGAATCGAAGATACAGACGACAAGAGAGAAGTAGAAGGCGCAGTTCCCATGCTTATCTCCGCACTCAGCTACTTCGGAATTAACTTCGACGAAGGCGCATGCGCAGACGGCGAAAAGGGCGAATACGGCCCCTACTGGCAGAGCGCAAGAAGCGAAATCTACAAAACTTTCGTTAAGAAGCTCATCTCCGAAGGCAAGGCTTACCCCTGCTTCATGACCGAAGAAGAAGTTGCACAGATCCGCGCAGACCAGGAAGCAAACAAGGTTAACCCCGGCATCTACGGCGAATACGCAAAGCACAGAGACCTTACTCTGGAAGAAGTTCAGCAGCGCATTGCAGACGGCCAGGACTACGTTATCCGCTTCCGTTCCAATGGTGACCCCAATACATACGTAAACCTCAAGGACGAAATCCGCGGCGAAATTTCCATGCCGGAAAACAACCAGGATGTTGTAATCCTCAAGAAGATCGGTCTCCCGACTTACCACTTCGCACATGTAGTAGACGACCACCTCATGAGAACAACTCACGTTGTAAGAGGTGAAGCATGGATTGGCTCATGGCCCATTCACGTTCAGCTGTTCGAAGCTCTCGGCTGGGAAATGCCCGCATTCTGCCACAACACAGTCCTCATGAAGATAGACGACGAAACAGGTTCCAAGCGCAAGCTTTCCAAGAGAAAGGACCCTGAACTTGGCCTCGGCTATTACAAGGAACTGGGTTACTTCCCCGAAGCTGTAAGAGAATACCTCTTAACCATACTCAACAGCGACTACGAAGAATGGAGAATCGCTAACCCCGATACACCTGCAGATGAATTCGACTTCAGCTGCGCAAAGATGAGCAGCTCCGGCACACTCTTCGACTTAAACAAGCTCAACGACGTTTCCAAGGACGTTCTTGCTAAGAAGAGCGCAGAAGAAATCTACGATTTCGAACTGGACTGGGCAGAAGAATTCGCTCCCGAAAAGGCAGAACTCTTAAAGGCAAACAAGGAAAAGCTTCTTAAGATTTTCGACATCGACAGAGGCGGCGCTAAGCCCAGAAAGGATCTTATCTCCGCAAGCCAGATTTTCGAATTTGTAAGCTATTTCTTCGACGATTACTTTAAGGTTGAAACCGAAATGCCTGCAGAATGCAGCAAGGAAGACATTAAGGAAATCTTTAAGAGATACAAGGAAAGCTACAGCGAAGCAGACGACAATTCCGCCTGGTTCGACAAGATCAAGGTTATTACAGAAGCTCTCGGCTACGCCGTTAAGCCCAAGGATTTCAAGAAGAACCCCGACCAGTACAAGGGCCACGTAGGCCACGTGAGCAACTGCATCCGCATTGCGCTCACCGGAAGAGGAAACAGCCCCGACCTGTGGACTATCCAGCAGATCATGGGCAAGGAACAGATCTTTGCAAGACTCGACGCTGCAGAAAGCAGACTTTAACTTATATTTCAGTCATATGATTGCCCGGACCGGCCGGGCAGAAGGAGCTCATTATGATTTTTAAGAGTACAAGAGGCATCGCTCCCGATAAGAATGCTGCAGGTGCCATTATCCAGGGCATCGCTTCCGACAAGGGCCTTTACGTTCCCGAAAGCTTCCCCAGGCTCGCCAAGTCCTGGGAAGAGTATTCCGCTATGGACTACAAGAGCCTCGCTTATGAAGTGTTAAAGCCCTATCTGGACGAATATACAGAAGAAGAACTCAAGGCCTGCATCGAAGGCGCTTACACCAATAAATTCCAGGCAGAAGAAGTAGTTCCCGTCGTACACGCAGGCGGAGCAGACTTCCTGGAACTTTATCACGGCCCCACAGCTGCTTTCAAGGATATGGCTCTGGCTCTCATGCCCTACATGATGGTAGAAGCCATTAAGAAGGAAAACGAAAACAAGACAGTATGCATCCTTGTTTCCACTTCCGGCGACACAGGCATGGCAGCTTTAAAGGGATTCGAAGACGTTCCCGGCACATGCATTATCGTATTCTTCCCCGACGGCGCAGTAAGCCCCGTTCAGGAAAGACAGATGAGAACTGCAACAGGTTCCAACACTTACGTTTACAGCATTTTCGGCAACTTCGACGATGCTCAGACAACTCAGAAGGCTATCCTCAACGACAAGGAATTCGGCGAAGAAATGGGCAAGCTCGGTTACAGGTTCTCCGCTGCAAACTCCATGAACGTAGGCAGACTTCTTCCCCAGGTTGCTTACTACGTATGGGCTTACGCTCAGATGGTTAAGAACGGCCGCGTAAAGGCCGGTGACCCCATCAACATCTGCGTTCCCTCCGGCAACTTCGGAAACATTTTAAGTGCATACTATGCAAAGCAGATGGGCGTACCCGTAAACAAGCTTATCTGCGCTTCCAATAAGAACAAGGTTCTTACCGATTTCTTCGAAACAGGCGTTTACGATGCAAACAGAGAATTCTTCGTAACAAATTCTCCGTCCATGGACATCATCATCTCCAGCAACCTGGAAAGACTCCTGTACCACCTCTGCGGCGGCAAGGCAGACACAGTAAGAGAACTGATGGACGCCCTGGCATCCGGTAAGAAGTACGAAGCTACAGCAGAAATTAAGGAAGGCCTTAAGGACTTCTGCGCAGGCTACGCTACAGAAGAAGAAATCCTGGCAACTATCGGCAAGGTATTCAAGGAAGACGGCTATGTAATGGATACTCACACAGCCGTAGCATATAAGGTTTACAGCGATTACAGAGAAAAGACAGGAGACGAAACTCCCGCTGTTATCGCTTCCACAGCAAGCCCCTACAAGTTTGCTGCATCCGTTTGCGACGCCTGCGGTTTCCCCAAGGCTGAAACCGAATTCGAAGCTATCGAAGTTTTAAGCAGAGAAGGCGGTCTGCCTGTACACTACGGTCTTAAAGACCTGGAAAGCAGAAAGCTCCTCCACACAAAGGCTATCGAAAGAGCCGAAATGAAGGATCAGGTTCGCAGCGTAATAGTTGAAAGGACAAAGTAATGAACCTTAAAGATTATAAACATGTCCACTGCGTCGGCATCGGCGGCATCGGACTTTCCGCAATTGCGGAAATCCTGCTGAGCCGCGGATACAAGGTATCCGGATCCGACCAGAAGGACAGCACCATGACAGAAATGCTGAGAGAAGCAGGTGCAGAGGTTTTCATCGGCCACAGCGCAGATAACCTGGGCGACACAGACCTGCTGGTATACTCCGCAGCAGTTTCCATGGAAAATCCCGAACTCACAGCATGCGCAGCTAAAGGAATTCCCTGCATCTCCAGAGCAGAAGCACTCGGTGCGATCATGGAAGACTACGGCATCTCCGTAGCAGTTTCCGGAACCCACGGCAAGACAACCACAACTTCCATGGTTTCCTTAATCCTTGAAAACGCAAGCTACTCTCCGACTATCCTCGTCGGCGGTATTTTAAACCAGTTCCACGGCAACGTTAAGGTCGGAAGGAGCGAATACTTCGTAACAGAAGCCTGCGAATACATGGACAGTTTCCTGTCCCTGCGTCCCTGGGCGGAAATTATCCTCAACATCGATTCAGACCACCTGGATTACTTCAAGGATATCAACCATATTACGGAATCCTTCAGCAAGTTCGCTAACAAGGTTCCCGCAGCAGGCCTCATCGTAGCATTCGACTCCAACCCCTTCGTTAAGGCTGTAACCACAGATCTGCCCTGCAGAGTAGTTACATTCGGCTTCAACGAAACGAGCGATTTCTACGCAAAGAACATCAAGTTCAACGAAATGGGCATGCCCAGCTACGATCTTTACGGAAAAGACGGCAAGATCTGCGAAATGCAGCTTTCCGTTCCCGGTGAACACAACGTAGCAAACTCCCTGGCTGCAACAGCTACATGCCTTTCCTTAGGCGTGGGCATGGACGTAATTAAGGATACTCTCCAGGCCTTTACAGGTACTCAGAGAAGATTCGACATCGTCGGAAAGACCTCTGATGGGGTCACTATTATCGACGACTACGCACACCACCCCACAGAAATCAAGGCAACTCTGGCTGCAGCAAGAAACCTGGCCCACGAAAAGACCTGGTGCCTGTTCCAGCCCCACACCTATACGAGAACCATGGCTCTCTTCGAAGATTTCGCAGACGCTTTCGGCGATGCAGATGTAGTAATTCTGGCTGAAATTTACGCAGCCCGCGAAAAGAACATCTACAAGCTCTCCGCCAAAAAACTTATGGAAGAAATCAAGAAGCGCCATCCCGGAAAGGAAGTTTATTTCCTGCCTGAATTCGACAGTATGGCTGAATTTGTTAAGAACAACGCCAACCCCAGAGATATTGTTATCACTATGGGCGCAGGAGACATTTACAAAGTCGGCGAGTTAATACTTGATAAACATAATTAAGCAAATAGTATATTATATTTAATAATTAGCCTGTTAAGTGTTTTTCACAGTATTTATTATTGTCAAATAACCTCAAATACTTGAAAACAACCCTGAAAAGGGCTATACTGTTTTTGCCGGCATCGGGGACATCGCCGGTTAAATAGCTAATAGAAAGGTTGGTGCGCATATGCAGATTACTGATGTTCGCATTCGCACAATGGACAACGGCGGTAAAATGAAAGCTGTTGCTTCCGTAACTTTCGACGAAGAATTCGTGGTTCACGACATTAAGGTAGTTGAAGGTGAAAAGGGATATTTTGTTGCAATGCCTAACAAAAAAGTAGGCGAGGTATTCAAGGACATTGCTCACCCTCTCAGTGCTGGAACAAGAAAGAAGATTTCCGATGCTATCTTCGAAAAGTACGAAGAAGCAGCTGGTCCGGTAGAGAGAGCTGATAAAACAGAATAACTAAAATTTAAACGGTGCTTCGGCGCCGTTTTTATTTGCAATTTAGCGGTTTTAACTTTGCACACTAATAGACGTAGTGATATAATTCTAATATCTGTGACATAATACATTGCAATCGCCAGAGAAAGGAACAAAAATGAACAACGGAGTATTTGCAGATTACAAAATCTTCGCAGGAAACGGCAACCCCGAACTTGCAGAAGAAATTGCGGCAATTATGGGCCGCACAGTAGGCAAGGCAGACGTTACTAAGTTCTCCGACGGAGAAGTATCTGTAAGCCTTTACGAAACAGTAAGAGGTCTGGACATCTATATCGTTCAGTCCACAAGCGACCCTGTAAACGACAACCTCATGGAACTCTGCATCATGATCGATGCAATGAAGAGAGCTTCCGCAGGCCGCATCAACGCAGTAATTCCTTATTACGGATATGCTCGCCAGGACCGCAAGGCTAAGGCAAGAGACCCAATCACCGCAAAGCTGGTAGCTGACATCCTTACAGCAGCAGGTGCAGACAGAGTCATCACAATGGACCTCCACGCAGCTCAGATCCAGGGCTACTTCAACATCCCCGTAGACCACTTAAAGGGCATGCCCATCCTGGTTAAGTACTTCCAGCAGAAGTTCGAAGAAACAGGCAAGGACGATATCGTTATCGTATCCCCGGACCACGGTTCTGTAACAAGAGCAAGAAGCTTCGCTCAGCCTTTCGAATCTCCGATTGCAATTATAGATAAGCGCCGTCCCAAGGCTAACGTTTCCGAAATCATGAACATCATCGGCGACGTTGAAGGCAAGAGATGCATCCTTGTAGACGACATGGTAGATACAGCAGGTACAATCTGCAACGCAGCTAACGCTCTCAAGAAGATGGGTGCTACAGAAGTTTATGCATGCGCAACACATGCCGTACTTTCCGGACCCGCTCTCCAGAGAATCCAGGATTCTGCAATTACAGAAATGATTCTGCTCAACACAATCCGCCTCCCCGAAGAAAAGAAGATCGACAAGATTAAGGTCCTGTCCGTAGCTCCTCTCTTCGCTGAAGCAATGATCAGAATCTTCACAAACGACTCCGTAAGCAAGCTGTTCGACGAAAAGTAATGTATATAATCTGCGGCCTGGGAAACCCGGGCAGAGAATACGAACAGACCAGGCACAATATGGGCTTTCTTACTATGGACGTGCTTGCAGATAAGCTGGGCATAGAGATAAAGAAGCTCAAGTTTAAGTCTCTCATCGGCGAAGGCCGCATCGGGACGGAGAAGGTAATACTGGTTAAGCCCCAGACCTACATGAACAATTCCGGAGAAGCCCTGCGCGAAATCGCAGCTTACTACGACATCGAACCGGAAGAGTTAATCGTCGTTTACGACGACATAGATCTGGCTGCAGGAGACCTTAGAATTAAGGGCAAGGGCAGCAGCGGCACTCACAACGGAATGCGCAGCATAATTTACCAGCTGCAGTACGACACATTCCCCAGAGTGCGCATAGGCATAGGCCAGAGCAAGATTATCCCTCTCGTAGACTTCGTTTTAGGCAAGCCTGCCGAAGACGAGCGTGAACCAATTGCAGAGGCTATAAAAAAAGCTGCAGATGCCTGCGTTTGCATAGTGGAAAAGGGTGTAAGTGTCGCAATGAACACCTATAACCACAAGCCGAACAAAAAGAAGAAAGCTCAGCAAGAGGAATCTGAAACAGCAGAGACGATTAATGGGTAAACTTATAAACATAACGGGGCTGTCCGAAATACGGTCAGCCCCGCTTGCAGCAAATTTAATAGAGCAGCGGCCAGGTCAGGGGCTTATAATAACAACTTCCGCCAGCAGAGCGAAGAGAATAGCCTCCGACCTTAATTTTTTTACGGACAAGGAAGTCATAGTGCTGCCCGACGTGGAAGGTGCGTCTTTTCGCTACGAGGCTAAGTCTTTAGACGAAATGTCCCGCAGAATTGCCGCCATGACAGCTCTCGGATCCGAAAGATCCGTTATTGTTGTTGCGCCCGTTTTAGGTGCCCTTAAGAAGCTCCCCCCTGTGGATGTCTTCTTTTCCGACCGGGTTACGCTCCAGGCCGGCGGAATGTTCAGCAGAGACGAGCTTATAGCTAGGCTTGCAAGGCTGGGCTACGAAAGATCCGTTACAGCGGAAATGCCCGGACAGTTTGCAGTCCGCGGCGACATCGTGGATATCTTTTCTCCCGGTTCGGAAGACCCGGTAAGAATCGAATTCTTCGATACGGATATCGACTCCATAAGATCCTACAATTCCTTTACCCAGAGGTCTAAGGAAAACCTGGACAGCTACACCATTAATCCTGCGCAGATTATGGTTCACAACCCCCAGGCGGAGCAGAGGGCTTTAAAGAAGATTACCTCTGCCTACGCAGCAGCCCAGAAAAAGCCCCTTAAGCAGGAGCAGCTGGACAAGCTTCGCGAGAAGCGAGACTACCTTATCGAATGCATCGAAGGCGGTCTTAACCAGCAGTATCTGGAAGGTTTCGTAAACTATTTCTACGACGAACCCGCCTGCATCTGGGATTACACCGCTAAGCCCTCCTTTATTATCGTGGATGACCCCTCTCGAATCGAAGAGACCATGGATTTCTACGATAAGGAGGAAACCGAAAACAGAAAGATCATCCTGGAAAGATGCACCGGCATCTCTCAGGATTTCAGATCGCTGCCGGACAGAGGCGATTTAAAGCGAATCGCCGCAATGGCTCAGGTATGCGACGTATATTACTGCACGCCTTTTACCCAGCAGATCCGCATTACGGACAGGCTGGACGAAATAAGGGCGTACACCACCAAGCAGGCCCCGGTATTCAACGGCCACATGGATATCCTGGAGCAGGAACTCAAGGTCTATGTAAAGAACGGCTATAAGATTACAATCGCCTGCTCCACAGACGAAAGAATAAACAACCTTAAGGACTTCCTCGGCAGAATAGGCCTGGAGAACAAGGTTGCACTCAAATACGGAACCCTTTCCCAGGGAACCGAATATTTCGACGACAAAATCCTTTATCTTTCCGAAAGCGATATATTTGTTCACACGAAGGCAAGAAGAAAGAAAAAGGGCGACGGCAGGGAAATTAAGGTCTTTACGGACATTAAGAAGGGCGACTACGTCGTTCACGAAGCCCACGGCGTCGGATGCTTTACCGGCATTGAAAAACTTACGATCGACGGAAGCGAAAGAGACTATCTTAAGATTCGCTACGCCGGCGAAGACATACTCTACGTTCCCGTAGACCAGCTGGAATCCATCCAGAAATACGTAGGAAGCGAAGCAGTAGCTCCGCGAGTTAATAAGCTCTCCGGCAGCGACTGGCAGAAGACGAAGGCCAGAGCCAAGGCTGCCATTAAGGACATGGCGGAAGACTTCCTTAAGATGTCCGCGGAAAGACAGGTTAACCCGGGCTTTAAGTTCGGACCCGACTCTTCCTGGCAGAAAGAATTCGAAGATGCCTTCCCCTTCGAAGAGACGGACGACCAGCTGCGAAGCACAGAAGAGATTAAGAAGGACATGGAATCCGACAAGGCCATGGACCGCCTCCTCTGCGGCGACGTAGGCTACGGAAAGACGGAAGTTGCTGTAAGAGCCATATTTAAATGCCTTGAGCAGGGCAAGCAGGCAGCTGTTCTTGTGCCGACAACAATTCTGGCTACCCAGCACTACCACACGTTCTTTAAGCGTCTTTCCAACTATCCCTTCACCATAAGGGAATTATCCAGATTTCGCACGGAAAAACAGCAGGATGAGACCGTAGACGGCCTTAGAAAGGGTACTGTAGACCTGGTAGTAGGTACGCACAGACTTCTTTCTTCCGACGTTAAGTTCAAAGACCTCGGTCTGCTGGTAATAGACGAAGAGCAGCGCTTCGGCGTTGAACACAAAGAGGCCATTAAAAAGCTCAAGACCAACGTAGACGTTCTTACGCTCTCCGCAACGCCTATACCAAGAACTCTGCACATGTCCTTAATAGGCGTTCGCGACATGTCCGTGCTGGAAGAACCTCCCCGCGACAGATACCCTGTACAGACTTACGTTATCGAGCAGGACGACCACAT
>JAKSSQ010000060.1 GCA_024403005.1 Clostridia bacterium
TTCTTGCCTGTAATTTCGTCCAGGACGATCTTGTAGAAGTTCGTTCCTTTGTAAGCTTTGCAGAGCATGTGGTCGTACATCTCCTTGGGGATGCGGAGCTGCTCTACAAGGCAGCCTGCAGCGTGCTGCTTTTCTTCGATGGATTCGATGGGCTCGGCCTTGCCGAAGCCGGTAACGCTTTCGTATCTGGATGTGCAGTCGGAGCGGTCAGCAGAGGCTGTAACCTTAATGAAAGTATTGCCTTGAACGCAGACATTTGGGTTTTCCTTCAAGATGTCGATTTTCATTCCCCTGCCTGCGGAGTGGATGTAAATAACTACTTTTCCGTCTATTACTTCGAAGCCGAAGTTCATGGGTACTACGTAAGGCATGTTGTCCTTGCTCATGCCCAGCTGAATGTGCTTGAAGTTCTTAAGCATTTCCACGATTTCGCTGAAATCGGTAACTTCTCTGTCTTTTCTTATCATTTTATTCCTCCATATGATTCTCTTTCCGATTTCGTTTTGCTGCTATTTGAGTCTTTCCCGGATGCCGAAAACCTTTCGGTATTCCGGATTATATCACGCGCAGAAGCACCTGAATAGTACATATTTACGATGATGCAAATCGCAATTATTCATGCATATTTACCATTGGGAAAATATGGGGAAAAGTCTGTATCCCTTGAAAAATGGGGAATTGTAAAATTATACCTTGCAAATTGTGGAAAACTGTGGAAAACTTTTCCCTTGACCAAATGCAAAAAATCTGTTCAGCCAGTAATTGCAAGGGGTTTCAGCTTTGAAAGTTTTCCACAGCCCCTTGGGGAAAACTTGGGAAAAACTTTTAACCATATATTGGCAAAAGCCGAAAACCCTTAAAAATACAAGTGTGCAAAAACTGTGGAAAACTATTCGCGAACAAGAACTTATCCCCAGCCTTAAAAAAGTTTTCCACAGCGAATAAAATTTTTTATGCATGCATAATTGGCCCATGCATCCGTTAGCATATTAAGTTTAAAATATTCGGTTTCGGCGCGTTGGGTCACGCCTGGTGAAAACCTCTGCCTTCGTTGAATTTTCAGCGTCCCTATGATATAATTTCTTGAATATGCGTATAACCGCGGAAAAGGAACAGACTTATGTTTAAGAAACTCGACTTTATAGTAGAAAAATACGAACAGCTGAGCATGGAAGTATCGGATCCCGAAGTAATCGCAAACCAGACTCTCTGGCAGAAGCGCATAAGGGAAATGAGCGACATGGAACCTGTCGTAAACAAATACACAGAATACAAGAAAGTCCAGGAAGAACTTACTTCCACAGAAGAAATGCTGGGCGAAGCAGGTCTGGACGAAGAAATGAAGGAAATGGCCAAGGAAGAGCTGGCAGAGCTTAAGGAAAAGTCCGAAAAGCTTACAGAAGAGCTCAAGATTGCCCTGCTTCCCAAGGACCCCAACGACGACAAGAACGTTATTCTCGAAGTTCGTGCAGGCACAGGCGGCGAAGAAGCTGCACTTTTCGGCGCAGATCTCCTTCGCATGTACACAAGATATGCAGAACGCAGAGGCTGGAAGGTTGAAGTTACAGACATTTCCGACACCGGCATCGGCGGCGTAAAGGAAGCCACAGTAATGATCAAGGGCCACGGCGCTTACTCCAGACTCAAGTACGAATCCGGTGTACACAGAGTACAGCGCGTACCCGAAACAGAAAGCTCCGGCCGTATCCACACATCTGCAGCTACAATTGCAATCATGCCCGAAGTCGACGAAGTTGAAATCAAGATCGACCCCAACGAAGTTCGCGTAGACGTATACCGTTCCAGCGGCGCCGGCGGACAGTGCGTAAACACAACGGACTCCGCAGTTCGTTTAACACACATCCCCACAGGCCTCGTTGTTACATGCCAGGACGAAAGATCTCAGATTAAGAACAGAGAAAAGGCTTTCGGCATCCTGCGTGCACGTCTCTACCAGATTAAGCAGGAAGAACAGGACAAGGAACAGTCTGAAGCAAGAAAGAGCCAGATCGGCTCCGGCGACCGCTCCGAAAGAATCCGTACCTACAACTTCCCCCAGGGCAGAGTTACGGACCACAGAATCGGCCTCACAATCTACAAGCTGGACAGCTACATGGACGGCGACATCGACGAAATCCTGGATGCATTAATCACAAGCGACCAGGCAGAAAAGATGAAGAATCTGTAGGGTTTGATGCCAATCAACCCCAGGTAAAGGCGATTTATGAAGACACTTTATCTTACGACATCGGAGGAAGACCTGCTTAAAGGCGCCGAGATTATAAAAAACGGCGGCCTGGTAGCATTCCCCACCGAAACGGTCTACGGCCTCGGCGGAAATGCTCTGGACGGGCAGTCTTCCAGAAAAATATATGCGGCCAAGGGAAGGCCCAGCGACAATCCTTTAATCGTGCATATCTCGGACATGAGCGAAATCGAAGGCCTCGCTGCGGAGTTCCCGGAAAATGCGAGAAAGCTGGGCGAAGCAATCTGGCCCGGCCCCTTAACCATCGTGCTTCCGAAGAAACCGGTCGTTCCGGATGAAACCACCGGAGGCCTGGGTACGGTAGCCATAAGGCTCCCCGCAAACAGCGCCGCACAAAAACTAATTGCCAACTCGGGCGTCCCCATTGCAGCTCCGTCTGCGAACCTTTCGGGACGCCCAAGCCCAACCCTATGGGAACACGTAAAGCACGACCTGGACGGCAAGGCCGATGCGATAATTATGGGTGAACCCTGCATGGGCGGTATAGAATCCACGGTCTGCGACTTTACGGACCCGCAGCATCCCCTGGTGCTTCGCCCCGGCCTCATAACGCCGGAGCGCATAAGCGAAATCCTGGGAATCCCCTGCGAATACGACCCGGCAATCCTCTCTAAACCGGAGGAAGGGCTGGTGCCCAGAGCCCCCGGAATGAAGTATAAGCACTATGCTCCCAATGCGCAGATGGTGCTCTACTCCGGAAGCCCCGAAGACGTAAAGAAAGCCATCCTGGAAGAGGAAGAAGCCCTCAAAAAGGAAGGAAAGACCGTAGGAACCATAATCTACGAAGACGGAAAGCAGGCCGCAAGAAACCTGTTCTCCGACTTAAGAGCCCTGGACGAACAGGGCATAGACGTAATCCTGGCTTCGGCTCTCGATCCTCAGGACCCGGTAAATTACTCGGTAATGAACCGCATGCTCAAAGCTGCGGGCTATAACATAAAGGAGGTTTAGCAATGAAGATTGCATTTGGCTGCGACCACGGCGGCTACGAACTTAAACTTGCTCTTATGGAACACGTAAAGTCCAGAGGCATTGAAGTCCTCGACATGGGCTGCAACGGTGAAAGAGTCGACTACCCCGTTTACGGAAAGAAGACAGCAGAAGCTGTAGCAGAAGGCCAGGCAGACCTGGGCATCGTATGCTGCGGAACAGGCATCGGCATTTCCATCGCAGCAAACAAGGTTAAGGGCATCCGCTGCGCAGTTGTCACAACTCCTTACATGGCAGAGATGACAAAGGCTCACAACAACGCAAACATGCTGGCTTTCGGCGGCAGAGTTTTAACTGCAGAGCAGGCCATTGAGTTCACAGATATCTGGCTCGACACCGAATATCTGGGCGACTACCATGCACTGCGCGTTGCAATGCTGGACGAAATGTAAAACCCGCGTTGGGTCACAAAAACGTACATAATTTAGCTTAATTAATATAAAAATATACCCGGAGGTTTAGTATGGGCAAAGTAATGGTATTCGATCATCCCCTTATTCAGCATAAGGTTACAATGATGAGAAAAAAGGACACATCCACTAAGGATTTCAGAGAACTGGCAAAGGAAGTTGTTACACTCATGACTTTCGAAGCTACAAGAAACCTGCCCCTGAAGGACGTTGAAATCGAAACACCCATGCAGAAGGCAACTCTTAAGATGCTGGACGGCGAAGACATCGCTATCGTTCCCATCCTGCGCGCAGGTCTGGGCTTCGTAGACGGCATGCTCTCCCTGGTTCCCAACGCTAAGGTTGGCCACATCGGTCTTTACAGAGACGAAACAACACACGAACCCGTTGAATATTACTGCAAGCTGCCCAAGGACATCGAAAAGAGAGAAATTTTCGTTGTTGACCCCATGCTCGCAACAGGCGGAAGCGCAACAGACGCTATTACAATGATTAAGGCTAAGGGCGGCAAGAACATTAAGTTCCTCTGCCTCATCGCTGCACCCGAAGGCATCGAAGTTCTCCAGAACGCTCACCCCGACGTAGACATCTACATCGCTGCTAAGGACGAATGCCTCAACGAAAACAAGTACATTCTCCCCGGTCTCGGCGACGCTGGCGACAGACTGTACGGCACCAAATAAGGAGATTTTTAATATGTTTCAGATACCCGATAATGTAAGCAAATACGATAACGTCTTCGACGTGCTCAAGGAAAGAGGATTCATCGAACAGACAACAGACGACGAAGGCATCCGCGAACTCCTGGGCAAGGAAAAAGTTAAGTTCTACATCGGCTTCGACCCGACAGCAGACTGCCTGCACGTAGGACACTTCATGCAGGTAATCATCATGATGTACATGCAGAAGTACGGCCACACACCGGTAGTTCTCATCGGCGGCGGCACAACCATGATCGGTGACCCCTCCGGCAGAACCGACATGCGCCAGATGATGACTCAGGACACAATCCGTCAGAACGGTGAAAAGTTCAAGAAGCTCTTCGACAGATTCCTCGAGTTCGACGAAGAATGGAAGCACATCCCCTCCGGCAGCGTACTGGGCAAGGGCGGCGAAAACAAGCAGCCCGAAGCAGGCAAGGCTATCTGCGTAAACAACGCATCCTGGCTGCTGGACTTCAACTACCTGGAATTCATCAGAGACATCGGCAGCAAGTTCTCCGTAAATGCCATGCTGAGAGCTGAATGCTTCAAGCAGAGAATGGAAAGAGGTCTCTCCTTCCTTGAATTCAACTACATGCTGCTGCAGTCCTACGACTTCTACTGCCTGGCAAGAGACATTAACTGCAAGATCCAGTTCGGCGGAAACGACCAGTGGTCCAACATCCTGTTCGGCGCAGACCTTGCAAGAAAGATTCTGGGCAAGGACGACTACCACGGCATGACCTTCGCTCTGCTCACAAACTCCGAAGGCAAGAAGATGGGCAAGACTCAGAAGGGCGCTCTCTGGCTCGACGCAGAAAAGTGCAGCCCCTACGAATTCTACCAGTACTGGAGAAACGTTGGCGACGCAGACGTAAACAAGTGCCTGCGCATGCTCACATTCCTGCCCATGGAAGAAGTTGAAAGACTTTCCTCTCTGGAAGGCTCCGAAATTAACCACGCTAAGGAAGTTCTGGCTTACGAAGTTACAAAGCTGGTACACGGCGAAGAAGAAGCTGCTAAGGCACAGGCTGCAGCAAGAGCTGCTTTCGGTGCAGGCGGCGCAGGTATGGAAAATGTTCCCACCAAGTCCATCGATGCAGCTGCAATCGGTGACGGAATGGGTCTCGTTAAACTCATCAAGACCGTAGGTCTCGTACCCTCCAACGGCGAAGGCTTCCGTACTATCGAACAGGGCGGCCTCCTGATGAACGGCGAAAAGGTTACAAACCCCAAGACAGTCGTTACAAAGGACATGTTCGGCGAAGACGGCATCCTCTTTAAGAAGGGCAAGAAGACCTTCCTTAAGGTTACATTAGGCTAAGATTTTTATGCCCGAAGATTAAGTTCTTCGGGCTTTTCTGTTTTCAGGCTCCGCGTTAACCGGCACCGGCCCGGTCCGCGAAGCTTCCCGAGGTAATTATGGATTACAAATACGTAGGAAAAGACGACGTTCTTTACGATACCGGAGAAAAAGCAGGCGGTGAAGCAATTTACGCCTGCGATATTAAATTACCGAGAATGCTGCACATGAAGCTCATCTCCAGCCCCATTCCCCACGGAATCGTTAAGAATATCGATGCATCGGAGGCTCTGGCGCTGCCCGGCGTAGAAGCGGTTTTAACAGCGGATAATACGCCTCAGACTCTCTATAACAGGGCGAGAGTAAGGGCCAGCGAAGATGTTCCCGACCAGGAGACGCTCTTTACAAACCATGTTCGCTGCGTAGGGGACCGCATCGGTGCGGTTCTTGCGGAAACTCTGGAAATCGCAGAAAAGGCGGTAAGCCTTATAAAGCTGGAGATCGAGGAACTGCCGTACGTTACAAGCCCCCAGCAGGCGCTCTTCAGCGATGTAGTAATCCACGAAAAGGACCAGATTATAAGGCCGGAGGGGGTTCACTACGGAGATTACGAAGAAGACCCCGGTCTGGAGCTCGTGCAGCACACGAAGACCTCCAGAATGCACCACCTGGCCATGGAAAACCACTGCGCAGTCGCAAGCTACAAGCCGGCTTCCAAAGAGATGGAAATCTGGACAGGCACTCAGTCCAACTTCGGCGCAAGATCAGTAGTTGCAACGCTTTTCGGACTCGACATGCACAAAGTCCGCGTATATAAGACGAGCATGGGCGGCTCCTTCGGCTCCAAGCAGGAGATGATCTTAGAGCCCCTCGCAGCCTGCGGCTCCATAAAGACCGGAAGACCGGTTAAGCTTTGGCTCAACCGCCATGAAGTAATGAGCCAGACCATCTGCCGCCACCCGGTAGATGCGGTTTTAAAGGGCAAGTTTACTCCCGACAAGCGCCTGACCGCAATCGACCTTAAGGTGCTGCTCGACGCCGGCGCTTACCAGACCGTTACTCCGGACTACTGCGGCTCCATGTCCAAGAAGCTAAGCTGGGTTTACGACCTGGAAACCGTGGAATATAACCCGGTCGCAGTCTGCACAAACACTCCGGTAACCGGCAGCTACAGAGGCTGGGGCGGCCCGGAAACCTGCTTTATTATGGAAACCTTCATGAACATGGCGGCCAGAAGATTCGATATGGACCCCATAGAATTAAGGCTTCGCAGCATTTTAAAGCCCTATGCTACGAGCACTATCGGAAACTTCAGCCTGGGCAACCTGCCCCTGGAAAAGACCATTCTTAAGGGCAAGGAAGCTTTCCGCTGGGACGAAAGGAAGGCTGCCTGCGCTTCTCAGGATCGCAGCGGCAGATACGTGAAGGGCATAGGCATGGCCATCGCAACCCACACCTCCGGCTACTATCCGAGAAGGCCGGACTGGGGCACAGTTGTCCTTAAGATGGAAGAGGACGGCACGGTAAGTGCGAACTTAAACGTCCACGACCACGGCTGCGGAAGCAGAATAGCCATGAAGAAGATTATCGGGGAAGTTCTCTCGCTGGACCCCGCAAAAATTGCGGTCCCCGAGGCAGACACCCTTTACAATGCAATAGATAACGGCTGCTACACCAGCAGATCCGTCTACGTTCTCGGCAGAGCCGTGCAGGATGCTGCAGAAGAACTCAAGAGCCTTATATTCGACTACGCTGCAGAGATGCTGGGCTGCGAAAAGGAGCGGCTCGCCTGCGAAGACGAGTGCGTGTACAGGATGCCGCTCAGGACGCCGGACGGCCGTGGGGTCACCCTGGAGGAACCTATAAGGCTTTCCTACAGCGACATCGCCTATTATGCGGCGGACCACGGACAGGGCGCGCTTTTCGTGAGCCACACCTACATTCCCCTGTCAAACCCGGGCCCTGCCATGGCGGACTTTGCGGAGGTGGAAGTGGATACTTACACGGGCATCTGCAGGCTTACGGATTACGTTTCCTGCCACGACATCGGCAAGGCCATAAATCCGGAAATCTGCAAATCTCAGATCGGAAGCGGCGTGCAGAACGGCGCCGGAATGGTCTTCTGCGAAGAGCTTAAAATCGACCCGAAGACCGGCTTCTACACCAACGCTTCTCTGGAAAAATACCATGTTTTAAGAGCTCCCGAGCTGCCCGACGTTAAGGCGATCTTCGTGGAAGATGCAGACGAAAACGGCCCCTTTGGCGCAAAATCCATAGGCGAAGCGGCTTTCGTTCCTGTGGCTCCCGCAGTGCTCGAGGCTGTTAACAACGCGCTGGGTGCAGAGTTCACAAGCCTTCCGGTTACGCCGGAAAGAATTCTCCGATTCCTTAACGGGGAGGACTACGAATAATGGTTATAAACTTCGTTTTAAACAACAGAAAAGTTCAGATAGACGTTTGTCCTGCCAGAAGGCTGATCGACGTTCTGCGCGAAGATTTCAGCCTTACAGGGGCAAAGGAGAGCTGCGGAGAAGGTGAATGCGGTGCCTGCACAGTCCTTATGGACGGGGAAGCCGTGCATTCCTGCATGGTTATGGCAGGCCAGCTGGAAGGCCGCAGCGTTTTAACCGTGGAAGGCCTCATGGAAAACGGCGAATTCGACACCGTTCAGAAGGCTTTCATGGAATGCCAGGCCATCCACTGCGGTTTCTGCACCGCCGGCATGATAATGAGCACCAAAGCCTTGCTTCTTAAAAACCCGGATCCTTCCGAAGAGGAAATCCGCATCGGTCTTTCCGGCAACATCTGCCGCTGCTCCGACTACAGGCAGCTGGTGGCTGCGGTTAAGCTTGCCGCAAAGCGTTTAAGGGAGGGGGGCTTAGCATGACCAAATTCAAGACCCCCGCATTTAACAGACCGGCAGATCTCGCAGAACTGGCAGACTGCCTCGCAATGCACAGAGAGTATCCGGACAGCAGCTATATCGTAGCCGGCTGCACGGATTTTCTTGCAAAGAGAAACGGCAACGCCTGGTCCTGGGATGTGCTTACGGATATTACTGCAATCCCGGAATTAAAGGCTATCGAGCTTGCAGAAGCCGTACTCCGCATAGGTGCTGCATGCTCTCATGCCCAGATAGCAGAAGACTCCATCGTAAATAAACGATTTAAGGCTTTAGCTATGGCCTGCAGCCAGATCGGCTCTCCGCAGGTAAGGAACAGAGGCACTATCGGCGGCAATGCAGCCAACGCATCTCCAGCCGCAGATACGATTCCCGTTTTGATGGCTTTCGGCGCAAAAGCAGTGGTTCTTAACAGCTGCGGCAAATATCGCAGATTAGCGATGGACCAGCTTATTGCAGGCCCCGGACAGAATACTCTTGAAGCTGGCGAAGCATTAGTCGCTTTCGAGCTGCCTATGCCGGCATGCCCGGAACCCTTCAACTCCGCCGGTGCTTCCAAGCCGGTAAGTGCCTTCGTTAAGCTGGGCGACAGAACCGTCGTAACTATTGCGAAGATAAGCATCGCTCTGGCTGCAGAAAAAGAAGCCGGCCTTCTTAAAAACGTTAAAATCTGCATCGGCGCCGCAGGCGCAAAGGCATTCCATGCAAGCGCTTCGGAAATTCTGGAAGGAAAGGCAGTTTCCGAACTGCTGGGAGCTGATGGGGTCACTCCGGGCAAGTCCGTGCTGGGCAGCCTTGCAGCTGCCCTGGGTGAAGACATTGAGCGCAGCATCCCCGGCAGAGCTTCTCTTGCCTACAAGAAGCGCGCCGTAAAGGGCCTCGCAGCAGATCTGCTTACACAGCTGTCACATTTATAGTAATTCAGCCGCATAATCTAACAGGTAATAGAAATTGTACTTTTTTGTTAGACTCGAAATTATGCATTCTAACAAATTTAAAAATCTGTGCTCTGCAGTTAGACTTTTCATCTTAGATTTCCTGCTTTAGATAGTTATCGGCTTGATTTCTCATTCGGATGATTAATAATAGCTGAAAAAA
>JAKSSQ010000061.1 GCA_024403005.1 Clostridia bacterium
AAGGGTTCCAACCCTGCAGCCGAATACAACACCTTTAACGGCAGCGAAGGAAGCGTTTTAAGCTATTCTAAGACCGACGGCACCACCGTTACGTTCGACCCGCTTACTTCCGAAAACTTCGCGGAATACGATTCCAAGACAGGCATCGTTACGGTCACGAAGCAGTCCCAGGCTCTCTGCGAGCTCAAGGGCGACGACGATCCGGTGCAGATTGACATCTACGTATGGCTTGAAGGCTGCGACAAGGACTGCACACTTTCCTTAATGGGTGCAACTCTTAAAAATATTTCATTGTCCTTTGCGGGTTATATGAAGTAAAATAGTATTATGGACGATATTAAGCTTTTAAAGCGGTCGGCGATACTTGCAATTGTAACGATACTCATATTGCTGGCCTCCATAACGGCTACCACCTACGCGTGGTTTACATTTACATCATCGGCACTCGTTGAACCCATGCAGGGCTCCGTAAGCGGCGGTGGTGTTATTTTGCTTATTTCCAACTCGATAGACGGGGAGTTTACCGAGTACTGCGACCTTGTTTTAAGCAATAATACGAAAAATCTCTATCCGATGACCACATCGGATTTATTGGATTTCTACGTGCCTTCCGGCCAGGATTCCAACGGTTTCCCCACCGGATACACCAAGAAGACTAAGCCGGATACCTACGCGCTCCACGGCAAGGTATATCTTCTGGCTTTAGGCACGCCCTGCTACGTATATTTCGACAAGAGCAAGCTGTATTTCGGCGAAAACGAGCAGGCTCTGGCAGCAATGCGCCTTGGTCTTTCCATTAAGACCGAAGCAGGCCGCGAAAACTTTATCTTTAAACTGGACGATATGGGCGACACTTCCAAGGCTGAAAGCCACTGGACCATCGAAAAGCACGGCAGCGTTTACGGCGGAGAATACGTAAACGACCCGGCTATCCAGATCGACCCGTTCTGCGCAGAAATTAACGGCGAAACCGTAATTCCTGCAAGAAGACGCCTCGCGACCCTCACAAAGAACGACATCGCAGAAGTAGACTACTGGCTCTACATAGAGGGCTGCGACCCCAACTGCATAAATTCCGTACAGCGCAAGGACATTGGCATTAAGCTGAGCTTTGCAGGAAGCTGGGAATAATGCATTTGGTCAGAATCCGCTAATAACAGGTCCACCGCGCACAAGAAAGGAGGCACTATGGAACAGAAAATCTTAAAAAGATCCATATTTTTTGCTATCGTTACCATGGTAGTTCTTCTTATTGTGCTCACGACCAGCACTTATGCGTGGTTCACATCCAACAACCTTGCATCCACCGGCAGGGTGGAAGCTGAAACCGGAAGCATGGATGTAAAGCTGCTGCTCAGCTCCAAAGGCGGCGCAGAATTTAAGGGTGGCGAAACTGCAGACATCGTGCAGATTAACAAGATAGATGCAGAAAAGCTTATCCCGGTGTCCACAGACGACCTGGAAAACTTCGTTTATCAGGTAGGAAGCGACAAAGATACTACCTATGTTCTTGATAAAGACGGCGAAAAATATTATTATGGACACATATATGTAAAAGCTGTCGGGGACGGACTTCCCGATGGTGCTCAGATGGCTGTATATCTGGACGGAAGCAAGCTGGATAAGATTGCTAATCCGGACAAGGACAGCCTGGTAAACAACGCAGCGCGGCTTGGTCTCCGGATGGAGGGCGAAAGCGGCGTGATTTTCCTGTTGAGCGATAAGGAAAACGACAAAAAAGACCAGATAAGAAACTCCTATCTGGATAAAAAGCTGCTGGAAGACGGATATGTTATCCATTCCGACTCCAAAGGCAATGTTTCTGCAGCAAAGGACCCGGCTGTTGAACTCAAGAAGTATTCGACTGCCGCAAGCAATCCAAAGCCCATCGCAGTGCTGGATTTCAACAAGATTTACGAGTTAAAGATCTGGCTCTACGTGGAAGGCTGCGACCCGGACTGCTCCGAAAGCATTTCTGCAGATGCATCCGACTTATACCTGTATTTCTACGGAGCGGTGGTGGAATAGTATGGGAAACGCAAGCGAAAACCGCAGTTCAACTAAAAATACCGTATCCAACACCATAATGTTCCTGCTGCTTACGCTGGTAATCGTAACGGCTGTGTCCTACGCCTGGTTCTCCATTAACGACAGAACCAACCTGAACACAATGCGCATGGACATTACAACCGGCAGAACCATGCGTATCGACGTGGATGCCCACGACGATTTCGAGCTGTACGTTAACGTGCTGCAGTTTGAGACTATCGCTGCAAGAATCCACAGAGACAGAGGCGTGGACATTACCAGAGTTCCCATCGAACCGGTAACCACGGCAGACGGCAGAAACTTTACTTTCGAAGACGGCAAGCCTGCAAGCGCAGACAACGGTACCTATCTGGACTTTACGCTCCATTTCAGGGCCATGGGCGACATGTACGTGCACCTTACTTCGACATCAACGCCGAACACCAATAACGGCACGCGCATTTGGTCAAACAGCAATCCCGACCTGCAGAAAGCCATGCGCATGAGCTTCGAAATGCCGGACGGCAGGATATTTACCTACGACCCGGGCGAAACGGATATAAGCGGTATTACCGACGGCAACATGCTGTTCTTCCTGCCTAAGGATACGGACATCCCGGTGCAGGTGCGCATATGGATCGAAGGAACGGATCCGGAATGCAACAACAGGCTCAAGGGCCTGGACTACTCGGTTCAGATGAGGTTTGAAGGTTCCGACGAAAATAATAATCCTTTAACGTAAGGTTATTATAGATTTAGTTAAATTTTAAGAAATTCAGAGGGCAAAATGAGTACATCAAAAGGTTCAAAAGCATTAACTGTCATTATCAGCGTAATTCTCTGGCTGGTAATTATCCTGGCAGCTTTCTTCGCTTTCACAACACTGGCAACAAGAGATGCAAACAAGGTTGCAAGCATCGCAGGCTATACTCCGCTTACAGTACAGTCGGAATCCATGGCTCCCACCTTTAACGCAGGCGACCTTATCATTATCAGAAAGTGCGACACTTCCAAGCTGGAAGTAGGCGACATCGTCACATTCCACACGATTATCGCTAACCAGTACGCACTCAACACTCACAGAATCGAAACCATCGAAGAACAGAGCGGCGTAAGAGCTTTCGTTACAAAGGGTGATAACAACGCAATCTCCGACTCCCACGTAATTTCCGACGGCGACATCGTCGGCCAGTACGTAGTAAGACTTGCAGGCTTCGGCAAGGTTATGAACTTCCTGTCCGGATCCGTAGGATTCTTCCTCGTAATCGTACTGCCTATGCTGCTGTTCTTTATCTACCAGGTATACCACCTGATTATGGTAAGCATCAGCCTTAAGAAGGCAATCGCTCTGGAAGCTGCAGAAGAAGCTGCTGCAATCGCACAGAAGGCAGCTGCAGCACCTGCACCCGCTCCCGCAGCAGAAGACAACCGTTCTGTAGAAGAAAAGCTGGCAGAACTGGAAAGACTCAAGGCTGAATACGAAGCAAAGCTCGCAGCAGACAAGAAGGAAGAATAAGAGGCTGAAGGATGAGTGAATTCTTAAAATTCGCATTCGAATTTGTTTCACAGATTGTATATAACCTGGTGGAATGGATCGTCGGCATCGTTATGGGCTTCCTTAAGCTTTTCGTTTTAGGCGTGCCCGTATATGCCAATATCTTCTATTCCTATTTCAGCACCATCGGTATAGTTGGAAAGCTCTTCGCTATACTTCTGGTTCTGATTGTTATTGCAATCCCTGTGCTTATTGTTGCGATAGTAATCAGACACATAATTATTAACGTGCGCCTTAAGGCTCAGGCAGACGACAACAAGACCCTCTATAAAGAAATCGGCCGCCTGAACAAACAGGTTCTCGAACTCATGGACGAAAAGAACATGATTCTCGGGCTCAAGACAGGCGTTAATACCCAGCAGGCAGTACAGGCTTATTCTGCAGATTCCGCTATTGAATCCACTGCAGGCGGTCTTACAGTTGTAGGCGGCTCTGCAATCGCAGGCATTCCCGCAGCAGGTATGGCAGGCGGCGCAGCTGTACAGGCTGCAGCAGTTCCCGCAGGCGGCGGCATGGCAGATCCGCTCGCAGAAGGCGCAGGCCCCGAAAGTGCAGCTGCCATGGACATGTTCATGGGCGGCGGTTTTGCAGGCGGCGCAATGGGCGGAGGTTTTAACCTCAACGCAAGTGCAAATCTGGGCGAAGACGCAATTTCCGCAGCTGCTACAGCTGCTGCTGTTGCATCGGCTCACGCTAAATCCAAGGCGGAAGAAGAAGAGAGAAGCGCTGCAAACCGTTTCCCCAAGCTCCACCTTGTAGACTTAAAGTACGAATCCTACGAAGAACCGGAGTTCGACGATTCCATAAGCTTAAAGGACTTCGTAGAAGGCTACAGACTCTTTGCCTGCAGCCAGATGCACCTCTACTACACCCCTGAAATTATAAGACGTTTCGTTGCAGGCATGGCAGCAAGTAAGATCCTCATCCTGGAAGGTATTTCCGGTACAGGTAAAACATCTCTGCCTTATTCCTTCAGCAGATACATCGACAACCCCGCAACTCTGGTTTCCGTACAGCCTTCCTTCAGAGACCGTACAGAACTCCTGGGTTACTTCAACGAATTCTCAAAGAAGTTTAACGAAACGGAATTCCTGCGTGCTCTTTACGAAGCAGGCTACAGACAGGAGCCCAGCTTTATCGTACTGGACGAAATGAACCTTGCCCGTATCGAATACTACTTCGCAGAAATGCTTTCCATTCTGGAAATGCCCAACAAGTCCGAATGGGTAGTGGATCTGGTTCCCACCGCATGGCCCGGTGACCCAATCCACCTCGACGGCGGCAAGATTACCGTTTCCCCGAACACATGGTTCGTCGGTACAGCTAACAACGACGACTCCACATTTACCATTACGGACAAGGTTTACGACCGTGCTATGCCCATTGAGCTCAACGAGAGAGCAAACGCTTTCGAATGCGAGCTCCAGCCCAGATGCAACATTACTACGGAGCACCTGGAGCAGATGTTCGAACAGGCTAAGGCCGACCACCCCATAAGCGAAGCAACTCTCGCTAAGATGATTAAGCTCGACCAGTACCTGCAGACCAGATTCAAGCTGGCCTTCGGTAACCGTATCATGAAGCAGATGTACGACTTTATCCCCGTATATGTTGCCTGCGGCGGTACTGAAATCGACGGTCTGGACTATATCGTTGCACGTAAGGTTTTAAAGAAGTTCGAATCTATGAACGTAGGTTTCGTTCGTGACGAAATCAAGGGCCTTATCGAATACATCGACAAGACCTTCGGCGAATCTCACATGGAAGACAGCAGAAGCTATCTGCTGCGCATTCAGAACCTGTATTAGTGAATTATTATGGCAGACACAATTAATGAACTGTTCCAAAAATATGCTGAAAGTGTAGGACCGGCCCTCGAGGAGGACCGGTACTTTCAATATCTTTATGAAAGTCTGGACGCTTCCGATAAGACCATTACTCAGAAGAGCCAGATTCTCCATAAGGTAGTTGACGAAGCATGGCTTTCCATAGTAGAAGAGTCTCTCGACGCTCTGAACAACATTATCGAGCACCCGAGACGCTTTATTAAGTCTACGGAAGAACTGGTTCCCATCGATCTTGCAAAGAAGATTACAGCGGAGAGTGTACGCCATCTTTCCCAGAATACTCAGTTCATAAATCCGACCGAAGACGATACCATCCACCCCAGTAAGATCCTTAATGTTACTACAGAAGAATCTTACGATCTTTACGAAAACAGATTCATTTACCACCTTATTCAGAGGCTGGTAACCTTTATCGATAAGAGAACAGACGTAATCTTCTGGTCCACAGGAGACGAAACAAGAAACGTTTTAAACTTCGAAACCCGCGTAGACGACGCTTACGAGCAGATCGAATACAAGGTGGAAATGAAGATTACAAACCGCCAGAGCTTCGCGGAAAACGATGCGGACAACATGGGTGTGTTCATGCGTATCGACCGCGTAAGAAGACTGGTCTTAGGCCTTCGCACCAGCGCATTCTGCGACATTATGGCCGGCTGCGCAAAGGTTCGCAGCCCAATCCAGCGTACAAACCTTATCATGAAGGACCGCGACTACCGCAAGTGCTACGCGCTGTGGCAGTTCCTGGAAAAGTACGACGAAGTGGGCTACACCATCGTAGAACAGGACCAGGCTTACGAAATCGACGAAGACTACCTGTTCCACCTTTATACTCAGTTTATTACAGGCTATTCCCTGTTTAAGACTCTTTCCGAAGACAAGCGCGACCTGGACAAGGTTATCGCTTTAAAGAGAAAGACAAGAAGACCTAAGTTCATAAAGAACATCCGCGAGGAAATCGTGGAAGACCGCAACATAGAAGAAGTTGAAATCCGCCGCGTATTCGTGGAGGAGGTTACTCAGGCTCAGCTGGATGCAGAAGCTGCGCTGGCTGCAGAGCAGGAGACTACGGCTTCTCTTATGGGTCAGCTGGACGAAATGTATTCCCAGGTGGAAGCTGCAAATACCCGCGCAGAAGATGCCGAGGCTGCTCTTTCCATCGCAGATGCAATGCGTTCAGCAGCAGAAGCTGCACAGAGAGAAGCAGAAGACAGGGCAGAGCAGGTTGCAAACGATGCGGATCTGCGCATTAAGTCCGAGCAGGAAAACTGCGCTAAGCAGATTGCTGCAGCAGACAGCGCACGCAAGGCTGCCGAATCCGAAAGGGATGAAGCCAATGGCGCCAGAAGCGCTGCAGAAGCTCTTAAGGATGCTGCAGAAAAGAGGGCTCAGCTTGCCCAGGAAACTGCAGATGCAGCTATAGAAAAGGCAACTTCCGATATCGCTGCCGCAAGAAGACAGGCAGAAGAGACTATCGCAGAAGCTGTAAGCGAAGCAGCTGAACAGGTTGCAGAAGCGGACCTCAAAGCTGCCGAGCAGATTGAAGAAGCAGAGCGCAAGTCTGCAGAGCAGGTAGCTGCCGCAGAAAGCAGAGCTGCTGATATAATCGCAGAAACAGAACGCAAAGCTTCCGAAGCTATTGCAGCTGCAAGGGAAAAGGCAGAAAGCATCATAGCTGAAGCTAAGAGCATCGCGGCAAAGGGCGAAGCTGCCAAGAATGAAGCCGAGAAGGCCGTAAATCTCGCCGTAGAGGAGAGAAGAGCCGCCGACAGGGCAAAGATGCAGGCGGAAGAAGAAAAGCGCCAGGCAGACGAAACTGCGGCTGCATCCATGGCTGCTAAGCTGGAAGCAGAAAAGCTGGCCAAGGCTGCTGACGAAGCCCGCAGAATGGAAACTGAAGCCAGAATCGCTGCAGAAAAGGCTAAGACAGATGCAGAGAGCAATGCTGCACAAGTTCTGGAATATGCAAAGAAATTAATAGAAGAAGCCAAGGCTGCCAAGGCCGACGCCGACAGGCTTTCCAAGCAGAGCATAGACGCTCTGGATTCTGCAAGAGAGCAGATGAAGGCCGCCATGGATCTGGAAGCTAAGAGCAAGGCAGAAGTTAAGGCTGCTGCAGCCCGTGCAGATGCATCGGATAAGGCAGAAAAGAAGGCATTGGCTCAGTACGAAAAGGAAAAGAGAGCAAGAATCCGCGCCCAGGAAAAGGCGAAGGAAGGCACACTGTCCAAGTATCTGGCAAGCCTGCTTTCCGGCGAATCCTCCAAGCCGTCCATTAAGGACGAGGACGAGGAAGAGTAGGGGCGCTGCGGATCGGATGCAGTTCGGATTTCCGGATTTGCCACTGGTTGGCGTTCGTGCTTTAGAGCTATGCGGATTTGAAGCACCCCGGCCCGCTGTTAATTCGGCAGTTATGCTATGAAGCACCCCGGCCCATCGAATTATAGAATTTTACCGACATGAAGAGAGTTATTACCGGTTTAATAAATGGAATATGCATTATTGTAATCGTGTTTTTAATCGCGATTCTCTTTAGCGTGGTTACGACTCCCGCCGGCGAGAACCCCAATTTCATGGGTTTCTCCGCTTTCCGAATTATTTCCGGAAGCATGGAGCCTGCACTTCCCGTGGACAGCTTCGTGCTTGTTAAAGGCGTTCCGGCGTCCGAGCTGCAGGCCGGCGATATTATAAGCTTTTATTCCCGCGATCCGCTGCTGGGCGGTGCTGTTAATACTCACAGAATCGACAGCGTGCTCGTGGAAAACGGCTTAACACGCTTCGTTACCAAGGGTGACGCCAATGCAATCGCCGATGCAATCCCGGTAGAAGTTCAGGATATTATCGGAAAAGTGGTATTCTCTTCCGTTATTTTCGGCAAGTTTGTCCGCCTTATATCCAATCCGCTGATCTTCGGTTCCTGCATCGTCATTCCGCTGATGATAATCATATTCATGAACATCCGCAACATGGTTAAAGATGTTAAGGAAATCTCCGAAAGAGAGCGCATAGATATGGAGACCGCAGAGCTCAAGGCAAAGCTTGGAGCTCTGGAGAGGAAGAAAGAACAGGAGAATAAGTAAATCGCAATTTCGGAAGAACCGCCACTGTGGCGGTTCTTTTTTGTTAGAGTATGTGGCAGGTTTTGCTGCTTTATGGCTAAGTGCAGGTTTGTGCCTTTTACTGCTTTTCGGTGCCTGCAGGCTTGTGTCTTTTTCTGCTTTTTGGTGCCTGCTGGCTTGGGCCATGCCGCGGGCTGATTTGTAGATTTTTAATGTGCACTGCGGGGTGCTTTGCAGATTTGTAATGTATACTGAGGGGAACTTTGCGGACAAGATGGAATTTATTAAATTTTATGTAAAAATATAACAGTTAAATATTTACAAATATTACAGACTGTGCTATTATTCAATCATCCTTACTGTTTAAAGACTGGTATTTACAGTTCCCGTGGCTTTTCCGTAATTCAGACCCCTGGAAAAGCCGCGGGACCAGTCTTTTTTTGTTGGCTCAGCGTGTGATGCATTGGCTGCTTTACTCTGCATGACTTTTTGTAGATATATAGTCTTAAAAAGTCATAGAAATGCAGCTTCGATGACTTATTGGAGCTGCAATGCTTAAAAAAGTCATGGCGGAGCGGTTTTCATGACTTATTGGAGATGCGATGCTTAAAAAAGTCATGGCGACGCGGTTTTTGTGACTTATTGGCGACGCGATGCTTAAAAAAGTCATGGCGAAGTGGTTTTCATGACTTATTGGAGATGCGATGCTTGAAAAAGTCATGGCAACGCGGATTTCATGACTTATTGGCGATGCAGCTTATAAAAAAGTCATAGCGCAGCAAAATCCATGACTTCTAGCGAATCCAAAGAGCTTATAAGTCATCGGTGGCGGAAGAGCAGAAGTATAGACGCATAAATAGAAGCATAAATAATAGGATTTAGCTAATGTGAGCCTCTATGTCGGCCCATTGGCTCAAACATTAACAGAGCTATAGCAGTTATATAAATCAACAAGGCAAGGACGCGGCCATGCATACTAAAGAAGAACTGAAATCCATACTTGCATCTCTTGAAAAACAGCACG
>JAKSSQ010000062.1 GCA_024403005.1 Clostridia bacterium
ATCGGTGTAGAGCTCATAGCGCATCTAATCTGCTGGGGCTGGCCGTTTCCGAGCTTAGCCTGTCTGGAAGCTGCATACTTTTCGGTCGGGCAAAGGCCTCTGTCGTTAAGGTATGTAATATCCCAGCCGGAGCAGATAGCGCCTTCTGCGAAGGGTCTTACCAGATAGGAAACATAAGTTTCTTCGTCTCCTGCTTCGTTTTCGAAGGATGTTACGAGCTGGCTTCCGGGAGCCTTGTTCTTTTCCTTTGTAAGGCCGAATACTTCGTCGTACCATACATAGCCGGCGCCGCTTACGTCGTAATAACCGAAGTAGCAATCCTTATACTGTTCGTACTGTTCTGCTGTAAGAGTATCTGCCCAGTATTCTGCGGAGAATTCTCCTACTTTTCCGATGTACCAGTTGGGAACTGCGTCTTCTCTTTCGCCGCCGTTCCAGTCTACAATGTAGCGATAAATTACCTTGTCGTAGGCTACGTTAACGGAGAACTGGCCGTCCTTTAAGAGGCCGAGGATTTCTTCGTAGCTTAAACCTGCTTCGGGAATGGTGTGAACCACTGCCTTAGATCCGCTGCCTGTTACGTAAGTCCAGCGGTGAGTATAACCGGACTGTCCGCCATACTGGTAATGAGGATCCTCTGTTCCGAATACTGTATCTAATGTAGCCGGTGTAAGGATATCTCCATAGCTCTGGAGAATAATGTTCTTTGCGATGGCAGAAGATTTAACGTTGGAGGCAGAAACCTGAATCTGGTGCTTGGAAGGATCTACATATTTTCCGTCGAAGCATACCAGAACATAGGATGCATAATCGCCAAGAGTTGCCTTGGAGGGAGCTGCCAGGCTCTGGGGTGCAACGAGGTAGCGGCTTTCTTCCTTATAGGAACTCTTAATCTGAGCTGCGAGAGTCTTGGATTTCCAGGACTGTCTGCAAGTATAGCTTACAGTTCCATCCCAGCTTTCACTGGAATAGGGGTTAGCATAACCTACAGCGCTGCCATCGGGCATTGTAATGTTCCAGTCAGCTGTCTTAATGCTGTCGCCGTCCAGATGGATGCGGTATGTGCCTGTAAACTGGCTGTCGATGGGGTCATCGGTAAGAAGCTTTTCTTCTACGCTGTAGCCGATGCCTGTAATTGTAAAGAGTCCCTTGTAACTTCCGCAGATTGTGCAGATATTGTCTTCTCCAAGTACGTGGCCGGAAGAAACGGGGATAGCTTCTGTATCAACAGCTGTGCAGCCGTCGTTTAAGCAGTGTCTTGTCTTTTCGCCTTCTGCTTTGCAGGTAGCTTCCTTAGTTACTGTCCAGTCGCTCCAGTTATGAGCTGCAACACCTGTGGACTGTGTATCTTCCTTACCGCAGACTGTGCAGGTTCTTGTCTTGCTTCCTGCAGCAAGGCAGGAGGATTCTTCTACTGTTGTCCAGTCTCCCCATGTGTGAGATGAAGTCTTTGCAATCGTTTCTGTCTTTGTCTTGCCGCAGACTGTGCAGGTATAGGTCTTTGTTCCTGCTTCTTTGCAGGTTGCAGCTTTTGTAACAACACCGGAATTCCAGCTGTGGCTTGCCTTATCCAGAATACCGTCTTCAGGGCAGTCTTCTGCTTCGCATGCCTTCCAGTGGCTTGTGCTGTCGCTGCTCCATGCAGCTGCAGGGCTGTGTTCATGTTCTTTTACATGCTTATAAACGAGTACGAAACCTTCGTTGGGACGGTTCCAGTCGTTATATCCATCTAAAGCAGGTACGAGTATAACGCCGGGGTTGTTTGCTGCATCGTCGCAGAAACCATTAATGTACATTTCGTTTTCTTCGTCGTAAGAGAACGGTTCACCTGCGTACAGGTAATCAGCCATATAATCGCTGGATAAGTAGTACATTTCGTCTTCTTCAGCAAAATGGCAGTACTGGAATTCTTCCCAGTCCAATCCGCTTTCCATATCAAAAGCGATTACGGGTTCATCTGTAGTAACAGGAACGATAAAGAATATTTCCGGTGAACCAACCCAGGAAAGGTTTTCGATATAAACATCGTCAGTGGTTTCACAGCGCTTTCCGTTAACGTAAGCACCGTCTGCCTTGATTACGATGTCGGGTGTGATTTCCTGAGAAGATGATTTTTCGTAATTAATTGTAAGGCTAATCTGACCGACAATTGGCTGTCCCTGTCCGGTACGTGAAAGCGGAATGCCAATCAGTTTACCATCTGTAATACCGCTTACTTCTGTAGGTGTTCCTGATTGAGCAATTTTGTTGATTCTGTAAAAAGGTACTTCCGAAGTAACAGTTATTACTGCATCTGTAGTTCCGTCGGGAACTGTAACTTCAGCATTGTAAGCTCCGTCCTTAGAACCTTGAGTGATTTTAACCGGATAATCTTCACCATCCACGGTTACTGTTACAACGGGTTCCGATGCTGCATAAACATCGCTCAGTGCAATGCCCGGCAGCGATGTGAACACAAGAGCTGCCATGAGTACTACTGCCAGAACCCGTCTAAGATCTGGGTTCATAAATTCTCCTCCTATTTTTTAAGTTTCTTTGCAGCTGTAACAAGGTCGCTTAAGCTTCCCTTTCCATCTGCATAGTCCTTTATCCCCTTTGTAAGGTGGTTGTAGGTATAGTAGTTAGCCGAAGACATGCCTCCTGCGCTGTAGCCTCCTCCAATATCTGCACCAAGTCCGCAAAGGGTAAAGCTTACTCTTACTACATCTCCGTCTTCCAGAGGATAGTCTCCCATTCCTACGTTGGGATAGTGGCCGTTAACGGAATACATCCATCCGGACTGGAGGGTATAGTCAAATTCACCGAGAACATCTTCGTCCTCGTTATTTTTAGCCATGCCGTCCTTTAATATAGAGCCGGCAGCTGCTGCAAGGCATGCAGGAAGGTCTGAAATATCCAGGGTATCCGGGATAATTCCGGATTCAATTCCGGAAATGGAATGCAGATAGAAGCTTCCGCTGAGCTTGCCTGTATATTTCATATTTTTTTCGCCCCATTCTTTGGCAAGAAGCTGAGCAGCTGTAGTGCCCGGGCGAACCTGTTCCTTTACAGGAGCAAGGATGAATTTATCTGCTCCGATAGTAAAGCAGTCAATTGCGATGTAAACTGTGGGATATTCTTCTTTAATGCTTACGGAAAGTGCAGATTCAAGAAGTTCCTTTGTAGCTTCGATATCGATAACATATTCCCAGTGGCCGCCTTTTCCTTCTTCGGGATCAGAAGGATCTGCAGGGTTTACAGGGTTTTTGCCCGGAATCTTATGATCTGAATGAATAACTACTTGTTCTGCTTCGGTTTCACCCTTAATTTCAAGGGCTTCAACTCCGCACTTTGAAATAATGCGTCCTTTAACAACTACGTTATCGAGGACAACTTTTCCGCCTTCTGCACCTTCGGAAATAAGAAGATCGCCGTCAATTGTGCAGTTCTTAAGAACTGCGCTGCCGTTTACGAGAACTGTTCCCTTAACATCCCCTGTAAATTCTCCGCTGCTTATAATTTCTTTAAAAGCATTGTTGAATACCGTTACGAATTCTGCACGGGTAATGTTATTAAGAGGGCGGAATTCTCCGCTGCTTCCCATCATGTAGCCTGCGTTAACGATTGCGTTCACGCTGCCCTTAGCCCAGGAAGCGATAGATGCACTGTCCTTAAAGCTGGTATTGCAGCTGTCAGATGCAGGTATGTTAAGGATGCTGCAGAGTATGCATGCAGCTTCCTGTCTTGTAAGACTGTCCTCCGGAGCAAACTTATCTGCACCTTTTCCTGTAAGAATTCCTGAATTCTTTACTTTTAAGACGGCCTGTTCGTAATATGCGTTTGCAGGTACATCCGTAAAGGTATTCTTTTCTGCATTGTGCAATCCGAACAGATTGGACAGAATAATAGCTGTATCGCAGCGCTTAATTTTGTCGTCGGGTCTGAACTTTCCGCCGCTTCCGGCAATAAAGCCCATGTCGCTCCATTTTTCAATGGCAGTTTTGGCCCAATGCCCTGTCGTGTCGCTGAAAGCCGCGTAGGATACCTGTGTAAACGATGCAAACAGCATCACCAGGACCAGCAGCACGCTCAATAATTTTCTTTTCATGCTTACTCTCCTCTCCTGCATGCAATAAAAAAGAGGTTTTGACAGAAAATTAAAATTTCTGCAAAACCTCCGGTTTTCCGGTCAGTTTAACTGCATTTACAATCAAATCTTATAACTCTTTTTAACTTCTTCTATTCTGGTAACGACTCCGTCGTTGACCACAATGCGCATTTCTCCGAAATCCAGACTTCTCAGGATTTCAATAACCTTTTGTTCCTTTTCCGAGAGCTTAAATTTAGGTTCTCCTTTTTCTGCTTTCCTGTCCATAAGTTCCTCCAAACTTTCCGGCAGCTGTAAGAGACATCAAATTTATAAAAAAACTGCAGAATCATCTGAAGATGTATCTGCAGCATAAAATACTAATATTGTGCATTAAAAAAGCCTCTTTGCATTTCCTCGACGCAATGACACATCTTCGATTATGCATGTATCCTGGCTTAGCTATCATCACTTCTTTCGGCCTTCTCATAAGGACTGAACCTGTCCTTACAATGGCATATGGAAAGAAACTCCTTCAATACAGTGGCGGGACCGTGCAGGATTCTAACCTGCTTCCATATTATCTCCGTTTTTGCGGAGAACATAAACGATTTATATAAATTTGTATAATTATCGTATCACTAGTGCATAATTTAGTCAAGTGACCCAAATGTATAAAAGAAAAACCGCCTGATTTTGTCAGGCGGTCTAATTTTAAATTATCTTACAGGTTCGATAATAACCTTTCTGTAAGGTTCTTCACCTTCACTTCTGGTTGTTACTTCCTTGCGAGACTGGAGCGCAGTGTGGATAACCTTTCTTTCGTAGGGATTCATGGGTTCCATCTTTACGCTTCTGCGAGAGTTTACAGCCTTGTCTGCCATGCGGAATGCAAGCTTTTCAAGTGTCTTTTCTCTCTTTTCTCTGTAGCCTTCAGCGTCGATAACTACTCTGATGTAGTTGCTCTTGTCCTTGTTTACTACAAGGCTTGCGAGATACTGAATAGCGTCCAGAGTTGCACCTCTCTTACCGATGATAGTGCCGCTGTCTTCGCCGTCGATGTCTACATAAACTGTATCTTCGTTAGCGGAAACTACGATATTTACCTTAAGACCCATTTCCTTAATTACATCTTCGAGGAATAATTTAACGGGATGGTCTTCCTGAACGGTAAGGTTTGCGGGGCGTTCAGCCAGAGCCTTAACGTCTTCATGAGCGCGCTGAATCTCTGCTGCACTTTCAGCCGCAGGCTTTCTGCCGCGGTTTCTGTTTCTGCCCTTGTTTCTGGGCTTCTTTTCTGCAGGAGCTTCTTCTACTCCGCACTTTTCGATGACAATTTCCTTGCCATCTTCCTTTTTAATCTGCTTTTCCGGCTTAGGTTCTTCTTTCTTTGTTTCCTTTACGGGTTCAGCCTTTGCGGGCTTTTCGGGTTCAATTTCTTCAACCCTAACCTTAGCCAGTTTAGAACCAATTCCAAAGAATCCTTTGGAGGGTTCTTCCAAAACGGTTACCGTAACCTGTTCTCTTGTGAGACCCAGGTCGGCAAGGGCAAGATCAACAGCCTGGTCGATACTGTTGCCCCACTTTTCCGAAAATTTCATTATTAGCCTCCAAAAGAGTTATTTGTTATTTTTTGCTTGTTCTCTTGCTGCTTTTCTGCTTTGTTTCTTTTCAGCAATTACTTCATCGCGAAGATTCTGCTTTTCCTTCTGCTTATTTAAGAAAATAGTCTGGAAGATTGTGAACACGTTACCTACTGCCCAGTAGAGAGCCAGACCTGCGGGATATGTGCGGCCGAGCAGGAAAATGAACAGGGGGAAGAAGTACTTCATTCCGTTCATCATGCCGGCTGTTTCCGGACTTGCGTTGCTGCTTGCAGAGTATGTAAAGTATGTAGATACGCCTGCAAGTATAGGCAGAATTAAACTGTCGGGCTGACACAAGTCGTTGATCCACAGGAAGGATTCGTGTACAGCTGCAATCATCTCAGTAGAAGTCATATAAGTCAGAGGGCTTCTAAGCAGAGCGAAAAGTCCCATGATAATAGGCATCTGGATTAAGAGGGGCAGACAGCCGCTGGAAGGGCTGATGCCTTCCTGCTGGTAGAGTTCCATGATTTTCTGGTTCATCATGTCTCTGTCGTTTGCGTACTTAACCTGGATTTCCTTCAGCTTGGGCTGAACGGAAGATGTCTTTGCCTGGTAACTTATCTGTTTAGCATAAAGAGGCAGCAGGCATAATCTTACGATGAGTGTAAGAGCGATGATGGCAAGGCCATATCCGTGAATAAGACCGTAGAGCCATTTGAGCAGGGCGCCAATAGGCACTGCTACAAGCGTTAACATAATGTCTGTTCCTCCATAAAGCTTTTCTCGAGTTTTTTAGGGTACGGGATCGTAGCCTCCCGGGCGGCCCGGGTGACACCTGAGTATTCTCTTAATTCCAAGAAAACTTCCCTTGATTACACCGTATTTCTCTATAGCCTGCATTGCGTATTCTGAGCAAGTGGGAATATACCTGCACTTTGCCGGAAAGAGCGGAGATATACACGTTCTGTACATCCTTATTAAAAAAAGAAAAAGTTTTTTCATTTTTTTAATAACCCTGCCCTTTCTAATGCATTATTTAAAGAGCGTTCTACGTTGACGCACTTGGCGTCTGTTTCTGTAATCGTGTGCCTTGCAATAAGCAGCAGATCGTATCCTTGCGGAAGTCTATCCTCTACTTTTCGAAAAGCTTCTCTCATTAGTCGTCTTGCCCTGTTGCGGCAGACGCTGTTTCCAACCTTTTTGCTTGCCAAAAAGGCTCTTCTGTTGAATGAAAGTCCGTTTTTCCTGTAAAGAAGAACAACATGACGACTACCCGAAGACTTACCACGTTTGTAAAGAATATTAAAATCTTCCTGTTTTCTAAGTACTTCGGGTGAATTCATCTATTATGCTATTCTCCTTTCAACAAAAGACAGCTGTCTTATGCGGAAAGCTTCTTTCTTCCTCTTAATCTTCTTCTCTTGAGAACCTTGCGGCCGTTCTTTGTAGCCATTCTCTTACGGAATCCGTGTTCCTTAGCTCTCTGACCCTTCTTGGGCTGGTATGTCATCTTACCCTTTGCCATGGTGATGTATCCTCCTTTCGCATTTATTATACAAATACGCCTAAATATTATATTAATTTTAAGGCGTTATGTCAACAATTTTGCAATGCCCTTTTCTATTGAAAATTCATATCCTTCGGGCAGCAGACCCTTTACATTTGGGTCAATATCCGTAGCTGTAATAAAGACCTGAACGTCCTTCATGGACTCTATTAAAAACCTCTGTCTGTTTGCATCCAGCTCGGACAAAACGTCGTCTAAAAGCAGTATGGCATCACTGCCGGTTTCCTGCTTAATGAGGCCAATTTCCGCAAGCTTCATGGAAAGAGCAGCTGTTCTCTGCTGTCCCTGTGACCCAAAGACCCTTATGTCCACGCCGTTAATCTCTATTTTGAGATCGTCCTTGTGGGGTCCGAAGCCTGTATGACCTTTATAAATATCTTTTTCGAAGTTCTTTTCCAGGATATATCTGTATTCGTCCTTATCCGTTACGTCTGTTTCGTAATCTATGGTAAGAAATTCGCTGCCGGTAGAGATGTCGTTGTGAATTTTACCGCTGATTTCCTGCAGTCTTTCCACAAATCTCTTTCTTTCGTTAACTATTCTTACTCCGTAATCCGCAAGGGATTCGTCGAATACACTGAAAAGGGTTTTATCTTTATTATTTTCCCTTAAAAGAGTGTTTCTCTGCTTTAGAACCTTCTTATAATTTCCTAAATCGCTGTAATAAACAGGTTTAATCTGGCAGAGTTCTCTGTCCAGGAACCTTCTTCTGCTTTCCGGACCGTCTTTAATAATCCTTAAGTCGTCCGGCGAGAAAATAACAACGTAAACATTTTCCAGAAGATCCACAGCTCTGGCCATTTTAATGCCGTTAACCTTTATAATCTTACCTTCCGGTTTGTACTGTATTTCTATTTCGGTTTCTTCGTTGTTTTCTATTACGTCGGCTACAACTCTGGCATAGGGGCTGCCAAAGCTTATCATGTCCGAATCCTTGTTAGTTCTAAAGGATTTTCCCAAGCTCATTACAAAGAGACTTTCAAGAAGATTTGTCTTTCCCTGAGCGTTGTGCCCGAGAAAAAGATTCAGTTTCTCGTGAAAGTCTATGGTTTGGGAACCGTAATTTCTGAAATTGTCCAGTTTAACTCTGCTGAAATACATTAATTAGCTGCTATTCTTACGGGCAGAACGAGATATGTGTAAGCATCTCCTTCTGCAGGCTTAATAAGGCACGGACTTGTAGGTGCGGACATTTCCAGAACTACTGTTTCGTCGGAAACTGCCTTTAATACGTCGGAAACGTACTTGGAGTTGAAGCCGATTACGATTGGGTCACCTTCTACTTCTGTTCTTAAGGATTCCTTAACGTTGCCTTCTTCGCTTCTGGATGTGATCTCAATAACATCTGCATTTACTGCCATCTTAATAAGGTTGTTTTTACCTTCCTTGGCGAGAAGAGAAGCTCTTTCGATAGAGGAAAGAAGTTCGTCTCTGTCTACTGTGCAGCGTGTCTTATATGTCTTGGGGATAATGTCGTTGTATCTGATGAACTCACCTTCGAGAAGTCTTGCAACGACTCTTGTTTCCTTAGTAATGATTTCTGCTCTCTTTTCGTCGAGAATAAGGGAAACCTTGCCTTCTTCCTGTACATCCATAAGGATTTTCTGAATTTCTGTAAGAATTCTTGCAGGAACAACAACGTGTCTCTTTTCGGAAGTTTCTACGGGGCTTGAAGCCACTGCAAGTCTGAAACCGTCCAGAGCTGCTGCTTCCAGCTTTTCTCCTGTGAATTCCAGGTAGCAGCCTACTAAAATGCCCTTCTTTTCATCGATGGAAGCTGCAAATGTGGTCTTCTTAATAAGATCCTTTAAAGTTTCCTTGTCGATATCGATCTTATTGAGCTGGTTTACCATTCCTGTTGCGGGGAATTCGTCTGCCGGCATGGAAAGAATGGAGAAATCGGAACCGAGACAGTTGATGTTAATCTTACCTTCTGCCTGTTCTACGGAAATAATAGTATTGGGAAGCTTTCTTATAATTTCAGAGAAGAGCTTAGCGGATACTACGCAGCTGCCTTCTTCTGCAGACTGAACTTCGATTTTAGTTTCGATGCTCAGATCCATGTCGGAAGCTGTAAGTGTAAGTTCGTTATCTTTTAATGTAAGGAGGATTCCCTTAAGAATAGGAATAGTAGTTCTTACGGAAACTGCTTTAGATACTGTAT
>JAKSSQ010000063.1 GCA_024403005.1 Clostridia bacterium
GGCTCCCCTGCACCGTCTTCCAGCATCTGCTGACCAAATTGCTGCAGATAATCCGGATCCAGGCGCAGAGCCTTAAGAAGGTCGTAGAATTCTCCTCTTTCCTTGTCGTAGTGGGGAGTTGCAGCGCCGTAATCCGTAAGGGTTACGATGTACTTAACGTTGTAAGCCATGCTGGAGTCCGGGCCGTAGTGGACAGCGCCCTTTCTGGTGCATTCCTTTACAATCGCCAGGGTCTCTTCTACGGTTTTGCCGGTCTTCTTTGCCAGATTTTCGATGGTATCCGGCATTTCGCAGCACATGGCGGATTCTTCTTCCGTGAGCATGCATTCCAGGATAAGAGGCAGATATTTGCCGTCGTTATCGTCGAATTTTTCCGCATGCTTAATGTAAATATCTTTTGCTTTTCTAAGTTCCATTAATTTAAACCCGATTAATTATCCAAATTTAAAGCAGTCTGTCCTTTACGAAGGCAGTCTTTGCGATGTAATCTGCAAGCTGCTTTTCTGCCTCTGCCATGCTTTCGTCCGTTACCAGAGGCCAGGGGCCTACCTGGGCTGCGCAGTGGGCAGCAGCTATGTTTGCCATGCCGCAGATTGTTTCCGGCGAAAGGCCTTCTGCTATGCCTATCATTGCAGCGGCTGTGGAGCAGTTGCCGCAGCCCGTTGGGTCAACGCTGGTTTCCGTTCCAACGGACGGAGCGAAGACCGCACGGTCCTTATAGACCATGCCGGCACCCAGCTCTCCCTGGCGGAAGAAACAGGGCTTGCCGTAAGCCTGTATGCCTTTATAAATCGCTTCCCTATCCTCTGTACCGAAGAAACCGCAGGCTTCATCGTAATTAAGCGAATAAACGTCTACGATAGCTATGCGCTCTTCTATGGCCTGTTTTTTGCTAAGGTCGCGGAGGTCGTCTCCATTAATCTCCCACATTAAAACGCCGCCGGGAATAAGGGCTTTAACTTCTTTAAAATTATCTGCAATCTTTGCAGAAAGGCTCGCCTCGATGTAGATGCCTTTGGTTTCTGGACCGCAGCACTCCGCAAGCATCGCGGGAGTAATTCTGCCGATATCCTTGGCCATTACCTCGTATTCGTCTCCGTAGGTGCAGACTTCGGACCAGATGCCGTTTTCCGCATAATCCAGAGTGTATTTTAAGGTTTTGGGCAGGCATTCTTTAACGTTGCAGGCAATTTTATTGGCGCTGAACCAATCACCGTAATAATCCTTAAAATCCGGGCCTGCAGTTCCGACGTAAGCCGTGCTTTTGCGCCAGAAGCGAACACCGGAGGCCGAATAAAACGAGCCTCCGGGGGTATTTTCTATGGTTTTCCCGTCTGCAAAATGCACATCTGTAAGCATGTTGTAGCCGGCAACTATATATTCCATAAATATGTCCTTTAAATATGTCCTTTACATGTGAATAATCTGGGAAAGGAATTCCTTGAGTCTCGGACTCTGGGGATTTTCGAAAATCTGGTCGGGAGTTCCTTCTTCTACAATCTTTCCGCTGTCCACGAAGATAACTCTTGTGGCAACCTTCTTGGCAAAGCCCATTTCGTGGGTTACTACTGCCAGGGTCATGCCTTCGTCTGCCAGTTCCTTCATTACGTTAAGAACTTCGCCGATCATTTCCGGGTCGAGAGCGGAAGTTGGTTCATCGAAGAGAATTGCTTCAGGATTCTGGCACAGAGCTCTTGCGATGGCAACTCTCTGCTTCTGTCCGCCGGAAAGCTGGGAAGGATAGGAGTTTTCCTTGTCTGCAAGGCCTACTCTTGCCAGCAGCTTTCTGCCTGTTTCCTCTGCATCCTTCTGAGATACGCCGAAGGCCTTAATGGGGCCGAGGGTGAGGTTTTCCAGAACTGTCTTGTGAGGGAACAGGTTGAAGGACTGGAATACGAATCCGATTTTGGAAAGTTCCTTGGAATTATTCTTGGAAAAATCGATTTTCTTGTCGTCGATGTAGAGTTCGCCGCTTTCGGGAGTTTCCAGGCCGTGCAGGCATCTTATAAGTGTACTCTTGCCGGAGCCGGAGGGACCGATAATGCAGATTACTTCGCCCTGGTTAATTTCCAGGTTTACGTTATCTACAGCCTTGATTTTTCCAAAAGTCTTGCATAAATTAACTGCTTTAATCACTTTCTGCCAGTCTCCTTTCCAGTTTGCGTGCACAGAACGAAATGAATAAGGTTACAACCAGGTACATAACCGTTGCGCAGAGCAGAGGCACGAGGTAGTTATAGAACTTGGCACCGATAACCTGTGCGCTGTGGAGCAGTTCGACTGCACCGATGTTTGCCAGCAGAGACGAATCCTTAATCAGAACGATAAATTCGTTAATGTAAGGCGGCAGTATGCGCTTAAATGCCTGGGGAATAATGATTTCCTTCATGGTCTGTGTATAGCTGAGGCCAATGGTCTGGGCAGCTTCCCACTGTCCCTTATCTACAGACTGGATTGCAGATCTGAAGAGTTCGGAGGAGTAAGCGCCGGAGTTGATGGCGATGGCTATAATACCGACCAGCACCGGATTCGGTGTAAATACGAAGTTGAATAAAGCCTTGGTAATTACCGGTCCGCAGAGGTAAAGCACGAGAATCTGCAGCATCATAGGCGTTCCGCGGATGACCTCAACGTATATGTTTGCGATTATCCTTGCGGGTTTAATCTTGCTCATCTTTGCTACAGCGGCAAGCAGGCCCAGAACAGATCCGCCGATGAGGGCGAAAATTGCGATCAGCAGGGAATACTTTGCGCCCAGCAGCATGAATTTTAAATTTTCCGGGGTAAGGATTCTTTCTATTGCATTCATTAATCAAATGTCTCCATAAACAAGTATATGGCAGGAGGAGATCCTCCTGCCAATAATAACTTTTTTCTTTTTAAGCTAAGCTTATTCGAGTTCCTGTTCGAACCACTTTACGAGAAGTTCGTCGTAAGCTTCGGAACCTACGAAGTCTGCGAGGAATTCGTTGATCTTTTCTACGAGCTTGGGGCTGTTGAAGTTTGCGATAGCCTTGATTTCTTCAACTGTCATGTCGTTAGCGATAATCTTGAAGTCGCCGGGGTTAGCTGCGATGTAGGAATCTGCTACGCACTGTTCTGTGATACCTGCCTGGAGTGTGCCAGCCTTGAGAGCTTCAGCCATGATTGCGATTTCGCTTGTCTGATAGTCGTATCCGTATGTGGGAGCGAGTTCTTCCATGAGGTAGTAACCTGTTGTGCCGTTACCAGCTGCTACGAGTCCGCCCTTAAGATCTTCCAGGGAGTTGATGCCGTGCTGTGTGGATGCGAAGCAAACCTGTGTGGATGTCATGTATGTGTCTGTGAAGAGAACTGCTGCTGCTCTTTCTTCTGTGTAGGAGAAGCAGGAGAGACCCATGTCAACTGTACCGGCTGCTACTGCGGATACGATTGTATCGAAGCTCATGGGAACGATTTCAAGTTCTACTCCCAGGTAATCTGCCATTAATTCTGCGAAGTCCGGATCCAGACCTACTACATTGCCGTTAGCATCGTAGGATTCATAGGGGGGATAGTCTGCAGCCATACCTACTCTCAGGAGGCCCTTTGTGCCGAGTTCATCTTCCCATGTCTTTTCAGCGGTATCTCCGCCTGCTGCGGGCTGGCTGCCGCAAGCTGCCATTGCAAAGATCATTGCAAATGCGAGTAATAATGCGAGTAACTTTTTCATTTTCTTTTTCCTCTTTTCTTTTAATTCTTGTTATCGCTGAAGCAAATCAGCGCGATGTACTTTTGTCGTATTTCGTTCAACAATGAGATAATAATACATAGTATTCACGATGTCAACGGGTTTATGCGATTATTTTGCATAAATATTTATCATACACCGGGAATAGGTGTATACGAATGCATAAAAACAGAGCGGACTGTATACAACAGCCGCCCTTTCATACGATTAGCTTATTAATTTTCTTCGGTTTTATACTCTTTATAAATATCGCTGCTGCCGTCGAAGAGCTCCCATGGGCTCAGGCAGGCAGAACCGATCATGACCTGGAAGTGCAGATGCGGACCTGTGGAGTAGCCGGTTGTGCCGACCTTGCCGATTAAATCGCCCTGCTCCACCATGTCGCCGGCCTTGCAGTCTATTTCGTTCAGATGGAAGTAATATGTGCGAAGTCCGCCGCCGTGCTCGATAACTACAGTGTTTCCGGTGATTATTACATTATCTGCAAATACCACGCGGCCGCTGTTGGATGCCGGAACTTCCGTACCTTCTGCTGCTGCGATGTCTATGCCCTTGTGGCGGGTTGCGGTAGTGCTTCCGTTTGTGTAGCGGAAGAGACCGTACTGGGTGCTTATGCGGCCTTCAACCGGCTGGATGAAGGGCTTTGTCCAGTACTTTTCATCGTCTCCTGTTTCGGACCACAGAGGCTTAATCTTATCTGCATAGTCCTGATTGGCGTCAGTGCCTGTAGTTTCGGCTACGGTTTCGGAAGAAATGGTCATGTGCTGCTCGTCGAAATCCCTGTCGATTATTACGAGCCTGCAGGTTTCTTCGATGGAACCTGCCTTAACAGTTATATTGTAGGCATCCACGTGCTGGTCGTAGTTGACGGGAATGTATGCCTCGTAGGTATTGTCTCCCATGTCCATGAAGCTTCCGGAGCCCAGAGCGCTGACGAGCTCGGGGGCTGTCTTTTCGAAGCCCATGTCCACATAGACGCTCAGGATGTCGCCCTGGAAAGCTCTGTCGGAGCTGAATTCCACGGAAGGCTGGACGTCCAGAGTAAACATGAACATGTAGGCAAGGTCTGCCGCATCTCTTTCTTCGTCCTTATCGAGATGCATGTTTACATTTACTACATAATCTCCGTTTTCCGTGAATTCAAAGTTATTGAAGTCTTCAACTGAGCCTTCGAATACGCCTGTGGAGACGGTATCGAAAGGCTTAACCAGCTCTACAGTGCAGCCGTCTGCATATTCGGGAATGTCCAGCTTAGGCTTCTTTACGGCTATTTTTCCCAGGTTAAAAGCTTCCTGAGATTCTACCGATGTGTTCTTAATTAAATAGTGAGACACCAGCTCCGTATGCCACTGGCCCGAAGTCGGATAGGAATTTTCTCCGCAGAAAGACACCACGGGGAGTTCCTGGGGAATATTTGCCGGAACCATTACGTAGAATATCGCACCGGCACCTGCAGCTGCGAGCAGCAGGAAGATAATTATACTGAAAACACTTACTTTCTTACCCATTAAGTTCAGCTGCCTTTCTGAGTTTCGCCAGCATCACGTTTACGATAAGCAGGCCGCCGGCCAGCTTAACCGCAGCGGAAACGACGGTCCAGTCCTTGTAATACATGGGGCCGACCGCATCTGCTACGCCGCAGAGCACGCCTAAAACGATGAGGATGCACAGGTTTTTCTTTGAAAGAATCTTCTTAAAAGGGAGATCCGGGAACAGCCCTTTAGCTGTAATTACGAACAGCCCTGCAAGAACTGCAAAGCCGATTAAACCGGATATAATAGCGCCCAGATAAGGCATTATCACATTGGTTACAAGCAGGCCTCCAGCCCAGAGGATTAAATACCCAAGAGCCCAGAGTGGGGTCACAATGGCAACTCTGGCCCAGAGGGGCAGTCCCATGAGAGCCGCTTTTATCCTTGCACGGATGCCGCTCTTCTTTGTTTCTTCGGGAGCCTGGTCTTCGCCGGAATCTGCATCGTCCACAGTTTCGATCTCCAGAACCACCGGGTTGGGGTTCAGGATCTGTTCGCTTAAGTTACCGGTAATTTCGTCGGGTCCGGAGAAGACGGAGCCGACTACCACAGCCGCAGTAAGCGTAATGGCTGCAGCGATTTTACCCATTTTCTTATGCTTTTTATTATTCGATTTTTCTGTATTATTTTTGCCGTTCATAGCCCTATTATACAGCAACATATTTTAAGGTGCAAAGCTGTAACAGATATGTTATATTAATAACACATATCCGTATTATTCAGGACTAATAATACAGAGTTTTAGGAGGAGAATTATGAAACCAATCATTGGCGTTACATGCAACCATTTCCTTACCGGCTCCGGAGCTGAATTCGACCCCGTCGGATTCTCCAGACAGCAGTGGACAACAGGTGCAGACGATTATGCAAATGCTGTAGAAAGAGCTGGCGGTATCCCCGTTCTCATGCCCTTCTACCTTGACGAAGAAAATATCAAGCCCTTCGTAGACATGCTCGACGGCCTTCTCATTACAGGCGGCGACGACATCGGACCCTACCTCTACGGAGAAGACCTCATTAAGGAATCTTCCAAGATTAACTACATCAGAGACAAGCAGGAAATGGCTCTTCTCAACTATGTTATGGAAGAATCCGACATCCCCGTACTCGGTATCTGCCGCGGACACCAGATGCTCAACATCTACTACGGCGGAACTATCGAACAGGACAACAAGCGCCTCGGTTACTGGCACAGCACAGCTGCTAACAGCACAGTAGGCGACCTCGCACACGCAGTATACTTCGAAGAAGGCTCCAAGATCAGAGAAATCATCGGAAAAGAAAAGATGATCGTTAACTCTTATCACCACCAGAACATCAAGGATCTGGCACCCGGACTCAAGCTTACAGGCGTTTCCCACGATAAGGAACTGGGCCTGCCCTACGACATGCCCGAAGTTATCGAAAAGGAAGGCGACAGATGGATTATGGGCGTTCAGTGGCACCCCGAATTCCTGCCCCAGATCGACGAACACCAGAAGGTTTACAGAGCTTTCGTAGAAGCTTGCGTAAAGAACATGGACAAGTAATCGGATTTTCGACAGACAATCCTGCAATTTCAGCCGCCGGCTTATGGCCGGCGGTTTTATTGTGGTCAAAATGTTTTTACTTACTACAACTAATATGGTAAAATAGACTGATTATTTATGCGCAAAACTAAATTTGGAGGATATACATGAAAGGAATTGCATACGGCGTAGGCGTAGGCCCCGGAGATCCCGAGCTCATGACCTTAAAGGCTGCAAGACTCATCAGAGAAAACGACATTATCGCTGTACCGGGAAAGGTTGCAAAGGATTCTGTAGCATATAAAATCGCAGTTCAGGTTGTTCCCGAACTGGCAGAAAAGACACTGGTTCCCATCTACATGCCCATGATCCTCGATCGTGAAGCAATCAGAAAGAACCACGAAGAAAACGCAGATATCATCGCAAAGTACCTGGACGAAGGCAAGAACGTAGTATACATCACTCTGGGCGACTCCACAGTATACTGCACATTTACATATCTGCAGACCATTCTGGAAAGCAAGGGCTATGAAACTCAGCTTGTAAGCGGAATTACATCCTTCTGCGCTGCAGCTGCAAGACTCAACATTCCCCTGGCAGAATGGAACGAAGAAATCCACGTAGTTCCCGCAGCCCACAAGCTCCAGCACGAACTGGACCAGCCCGGCACCTACGTGCTCATGAAGTCCGCAAGCTACATGAAGGAAACAAAAGACACCTTAAGAAAGAGCGGTAAGGCAGTACAGGCAGTTGAAAACTGCGGCATGCCCGGAGAAAAGATCTATAGAGACTTAGAAGAAATCCCCGACGAAGCCGGCTATTTCTCCCTCATCATCGCTAAAGACAAGCAGTAAACATGATAGAAATTAAAGATCTTACAAAGAAATTTGGAGATTTTACGGCCGTAGACCGCCTTAACCTCACCATAGAAACCGGTGAGTTTTTTGGTCTGCTCGGGCCCAACGGCGCGGGCAAAACTACGACCATAAGCATGCTGTCCACAGTGCTTCTCCCCACTTCCGGGGAAATCCGCATAGACGGCAAAGTCCTCGACCGCCGCGCTTCTTCGGAAAAGAAGAAGATAAGTGTGGTCACCCAGGAGTATTCCATGCGCCAGGACATGACCATTAACGAAGTAATGGAATACCAGGGCAGGCTCTACTATCTGCCCAAAGACGTGCGCAAAAAGAAGGCAGACGAGCTCCTGGAGTTTGCGGGCCTTACGGAATACAGAAGAAGGGTTGTGCGCCACCTTTCCGGCGGCATGAAGCGCAAGCTCATGATCTGCCGCGCCCTTATGACGGAGCCCGAGATTCTCCTTCTGGATGAACCAACGGCCGGCATGGACGCCCTGGCAAGAAGGCAGATGTGGAACCTTCTGCGCCAGCTGCAGAGCAGAAACCTTACCATACTTTTAACCACGCACTTCATAGACGAAGCGCAGACCCTGTGCAACAGAGTTGCGCTAATGAATAAGGGCAAGATGGATGTTATAGATACTCCCGATTCCCTTATAAAGCAGCTTGGCCCCTACGCTGTAGACGAAACAGCAAAGGACACTTTAAGCAGCAGATACTTCGCCGACAGAAACTCCGCAGTGGAATATCTCTCCACCTGCAATGAGTCGGCAGCTTTAAGAAACACCACTCTGGAAGACGTATTCCTGAGCCGCATGGGCCGCAACATAACTTCCCGATAAGGATTAATAAATGGGTATTTTAGCAGTACTGTGGGAGAAATGGGTTGAATTCCGCCGTGATTTCTACAAAATCACCGTTTCCAACATGATGACTCCCCTCATGTATCTCGTAATCTTCGGAATGGGGATACAGACAACTTCACACGGGGAACCCTACCTGAACTTCCTGATTCCGGGCGTTATTGCAATGGTAACCATGACCGGCAGTTTCAGTGCGGTCACCCAGAACATGAGCGTGCAAAGGCTCTACGAAAAGGCCCTGGACCAGGTAATGATCTCGCCCACGCCCCTGTGGCAGTTCCTTACGGGCCAGATTATCGGAGGCAGCTTAAGAGGCCTTTATGCAGGCTGCATAGTGCTTCTACTAACCCTGCCCATCCATACAGGACTCATCTTTAACGGATGGTCTTTCCTGGTAATGCTCTTAAACGGCGCAGTATTTTCCACGCTGGGGCTAGTTCTCTCCTTTACTGCGAAGAGCTATTCCGACGCGCCCAGATACAACGCCTTTATAATCATGCCCATGTCCTTCCTGTGCAACACATTCTTCTCCACGGACACCATGCCCGGCGGAATAAGGCAGGTCGTAATGGTTCTGCCCCTCTCCCAGGCCAGCGCCATGATGAGAACCATCGCAGCAGGACAGCCCGCAGGCTTTGCAGGTTTCGGAATTCTCCTTACTTACCTGGCAATCCTGGGGTTCATATCCTTCGTCTATATTTATAAAAAGAAAAACCTGTAGGAGGCCCGCCGTGAAGCAAATCATTAAAAAAGCGGCAAGGCTCGCCCTGCCGGCAATAACAGCTGCTGCAGTGCTGTGTTCTTCCATCGCCTTCGCGATTGAACCCATATACGCTGCAGAAGGCTACGAAAAAG
>JAKSSQ010000064.1 GCA_024403005.1 Clostridia bacterium
AGACGCCCTTAAAAACGGCGCACGCGACATTACAATCGCCATCGGCGGAAGTGCTACAAACGACGGCGGCATGGGCTGCCTGTCTGCGCTCGGGGTCAAGTTCCTGGACAAAGACGGAAACGTTCTGGAAGGCATCGGAAGCGACCTGGCAAAGCTGGCAGATGCAGATCTTTCCGGCTTAATGCCCGAAGCTAAAGAAGCAAAGTTCACAATTATGTGCGATGTGGACAATCCTCTCCTCGGACCTGACGGCGCAACTTATACCTTCGGCCCTCAGAAGGGTGCAACAGAGGAAATTAAAAAAGAACTGGAAGCAGGCATGGAAAACTACGCTGCAGTTCTTAAGGATAAGCTGGGCATGGATACGGATTTCCCCGGTGCAGGCGGAGCAGGCGGCCTCGGTGCAGGTCTGGTATGTTTCCTGGGAGCAAATCTTAAATCCGGCTGCGAAGCGGTTCTTTCCCTCGTTAAGTTCGACGAACACCTGGAAAAGGCTGATATCGTAATCACCGGCGAAGGCAGAATCGACTGGCAGTCCGCTCACGGCAAGGTAATCGCAGGCGTAAGCGCACACTGCAAAAAGTTAGGAAAGCCCTGCATCGCCATCGTAGGCGGCATGGGCGACAGAGCCGAAGAAATGCTGGACTGCGTGGACAGCATTATCCCCACGGTTCAGGGCCCCTGCAGCCTGGAATACGCCATGGAAAACGCAGAAAATCTCTACTACAGTGCAGCAATCCGCACATTAAGACTTATAAAGACAGGCAATCGCTAAAAAATGCAAAACCTAATAGTATCCTTTAACGTAATCGCGCCGCTCATGCTCTATATGATCGCCGGCGCGCTCCTGAGCAAGAACGGCACCCTGCCTCTGGATTTAACCGACAAGATGACCAAAGTCGTATCCAAGGCGTTCATTCCGTTCATCATGTTCAAGAACATATACCAGGCGGACCTCACCGGCCTTAACGCGAACTTCGGTTTTTACGCCGCAATCGCAAACCTCGTAGGCTGGGGCCTCTGCTGGCTGGTCTACTGCCGGATCGAAAAGGACCCGGCCAAGGTCGGCGCTATGGTTCAGGGCGGATTCCGCAGCAACTGCGTAATCTTCGGCATCCCCGTCGCCCTCTCCCTCTTCGGCGAAGGCAACACCGTAGAAGTAGCCCTGGCAATCGCAACCTGCGTACCCATTTACAACATCTTTTCCGTCTTAATCCTTGAAATTTACGGCCAGAAAGCCGCCATGAAAGAAGATTCCAAGGGCCTGGACGTTAAGGCAATCGCAAAGGGCATCGCAACAAACAAGTTAAGCTGGGCCGCAATTCTGGGCCTCGCGGTCAACTTCTCCGGCATCGATCTGCCTCAGGTTGTTGACACCTGCGTAGCAGGCATGGCCGGCGTCGTGACCCCAATGTCCTTCGTACTGCTGGGTGCATCCTTCAGACTGCAGTCCGCAAAGGCAGACAAAAAGCAGATTATTATCGTAACTGCTACGAAGCTGGTAATCTACCCGGCGCTCTTTATGATCCTCCCCATCTACTGGGGCTGGAGCGGCAGAGTCATGGGCGCAATGCTTCTTTCCAGCGCAGCTCCCACAGCCATCTCTTCCTTCCCAATGGCGAAGGCGGCAGGCTGCGACGGCGACCTGACAGGAGAGCTCGTAGCCATTACTTCGGTAGTTTCAATTATTACCATGTTCTTCTGGATATTCTTCCTTAAGCAGGCCGGGCTCATGTAGGGCTTTCTGCAGCGGAAACTAAGGAAATTGTATAGATAGTAAATATCGTCTATTTGCGATAGAAAGGGAAATAGCAATGACACTCAAGGAATACATCGACGGAATCTCCGGCGCAGACCAGCAGGCAATCGCAGCAGCAAAGAAGAGAAACGACGGTCTTTTAAAACCTCTCGGAAGCCTCGGCAGACTGGAAGACATGGCAGTTAAGATGGCCGGAATTACAGGCAAGGTTATAAACACAGCAGAAAAGCGCTGCATGATCGTAATGTCTGCAGACAACGGCGTTGTGGAAGAAGGCGTTGCAGGAACTCCCCAGGAAATGACCCGCAACCACACAGTAAACATCGCAGAAGGCGTTTCCGGCGTAGGCGTGCTCGCACACTATGCAGGTTCGGACCTCAAGGTTGTAGACATTGGCATCAAGGGCGAATGCCCCTCAGAACTGGTCTATAAGCGCAAGATTAAGAACGGCACGGACAACTTTGCCAAGGGCCCCGCAATGACCCGCGAGGAGGCCGAAAAAGGCATTTTAACGGGCATTGAAATGGTCCGCATGTGCAAGGAAGAAGGCTACGAACTCATCGGTAACGGCGAAATGGGCATCGGCAACACCAGTTCAACTTCCGCATGCTGCATGGCGTTCACAGGCCTTTCCGCAGACGAAGTCGTAGGCAAGGGCGGCGGCCTCACAGACGAAGGCCTGGCTCACAAGAAGGAAGTCATTACAAAGGCCCTTGAACTCAACCAGCCCAATCCGGATGACCCCATCGACGTGCTCTGCAAAGTCGGCGGCCTGGACATCGCAGGCCTGGCAGGCTGCTACATCGGCGCAGCTTACTACAGACTGCCCATCGTAATCGACGGCGTAATTTCTTCCGTTGCAGCCCTTATCGCAAACAGATTAAATCCCAGCTGCAGAGACTTCATGTTCGCATCCCACGCCTCTGCAGAACCCGCATATAAGTTTATTATGAAGGAACTGGGCCTTGACCCAATTCTCGACATGCAGATGCGCCTCGGCGAAGGCACAGGCTGCCCCCTGGCTTTCCACATCGTTGGATCTGCCTGCGCCATGATGCGCGACATGCACACCTTCGCAGAAGAAAGCATGGATGAAACCTACAGAATCGATATAAGAGAGGACGAAAAGTAATGATTACCCTGGTAACAGGCGGCGCACGCAGCGGCAAAAGCGCCTATGCGGAAAAGCTTATAGAAGATAAATTCCCCGGCCAGCCCGTTCTTTACATCGCTACAGCTTCCAATACAGACGGCGAAATGGACAGCCGCATTGCGATCCACAGAGCAAGACGCCCTGAAAACTGGAGAACCGCAGAGCGCTGGAAGTTCCTGGACCACATAAGCATGGGCGAAGAACCTGCCGTTATGCTGGACTGCATGGGCTTCATGCTGGACAACGCATTCTTCGAATACATCGAAGACTGGGACAACCCGGAAGAATACGATGCAGAAAGAGCAGAAGAACTGGTAAAGGACGAAATTTCCAGGCTCGCAAGCCTCTGCAATGCAATGGGCAAAGACCTGGTGCTCGTTACGAACGAAGTCGGCGACGGTCTCGTGCCCGCAACCAAGGTTTCCAGACTTTACAGAGATGCACTCGGCCGTTTTAACTGCCACGTTGCAGCTCTGGCAGACCACGTAGCTTTAGTAGTATGCGGAATCGCGGTGAACATTAAATGAAGCCCTTTTTCTTAATGCTGGGGTTCTTTACCAGAATTCCCGTGCCTTTTGTTGAATATACGGAAGAAAGATACGTAAAAGGCATGCCTTTAATGCCCTTTGTCGGCCTGGTGTCCGGAGCGCTTCTCTTCGCGCTTTCCTTTGCGTATAAAGTGCTGCCCATGCCGGTAGTCGCCCTTCTTCTTTACGTTGGTTACCTGCTGATAACCGGCGGCATCCACCTGGACGGCCTGGGCGACAGCTGCGACGGCCTCTTTTCCGGAAGAGACAGAGAGAAGATGCTGGAGATCATGAAGGACTCCAGAAGCGGCAGCGTCGGCGTGCTCGGGCTCATCGCGGCAAGCGCAGCCTACCTTATCTTCTTTACCTATACCAAACAGTATGCGGTGCTGCTCTTCCCCATGGTCGGCAAGTGCGTTCCCATAGTAACCTGCAAAGTCTCCGAATACATCCGCCCGAGAGGCATGGCAGAGCTCTTTGCCAGGAATGCAAGCACCGGCATCCTCGTGTTCACACTGGCGGCAGCTGCGGCAATATGCGCCCTGCTCGGCCCCATATATATAGTCGCCTTTGCTGTTTCCATGGCGCTGTGCGTGGTCCTTGCCCTTCGGATTAAGAAAATCCTGGGCGGCTACACAGGGGATATCCTGGGGCTTTTATGCGAAGTTTCCCAGTTAACATTCCTGTTAGTATGCATTTTCAATATTTAAGGAGGAGAAAATGAAGAAAACAAGCCTTATCCTTTTGCTCATCCTGGCTATGGTCTTTTCCCTCGCTGCCTGCGGCGGCAAGGCAGAAGAGGAAGTTGTCCCGGGTGACCCAATCGACGCAAAGCCCGGAATGATCGAGGTTGAACCGGAACCCGAACCGGTATTCCTGAACCCCTTAACAGGCCTCGAAACGGAAAAGGACCTTACAAATCTCCGTCCTTATGCCATTATGATCAACAATAAAAAGGAAGCTCTTCCCCAGCTGGGCGTTTCCCATGCAGACATCATCTACGAAATCTGCGCTGAAGGCGGCATTACCAGAATGGAAGCACTCTTCCAGACAGTAGAAGGCGTAGGAAACCTGGGCTCCATCAGATCCATCCGTCCTTACTACATCGAAATCGCTACAGGCTACGATGCTGTAATCGTCCACGCAGGCGGCAGCGAAGAAGCTGCCGCAGATCTTAAGGACTGGAATCTGGATCACTTCGACGGCGCTCGCGGCGGCAGCGACGCAAGGATCTTCTGGAGAGACGAATATCGCAAGAAGAACGCAGGCTACGAACACTCCCTGCTCACAAGCGGCGAAAATATCCTCAATTACATCAACTCCACAAGCATCCGCCAAAGCCACAACGACGGCTACAAGGCTCCTTTAACTTTCGGCACAGAAAACGCAGCAAGAAGCGGCAAGGATGCAAAGGAAGTTAAGGTTAAGTTCAGCAATTACAAGACAGATTTGTTCACATACGACGAAGCTAAGGACCTCTACATGATCCAGGGCTACGGCAAGGACTACGTAGACGGCAACACAAACGAGCAGGTCGGCGTTACAAACGTTCTGGTTCTTAACACTACCTCCAAGGTTCTCGACAAGGAGGGCAGACTCCGCGTTGAAACCACCGGAAGCGGCAGCGGTACTTACTTCTGCGGCGGCAAGGCTGCTGACATTACCTGGAGCAGAAACACAAGAAACGACAAATTCGATTACAAGCTGGCAAACGGCGCAGAACTTGAATTCATGCCCGGCAAGACCTATATCTGCGTTATCAACCCCAACGTAAGCAGCATGACCATTACGGTTCCCGAAGCACAGAACTAATATTGCCGGCCCGGCAGCTTCGGCCCAAAGCATTAAATAATGAACGTTAAAAGAGCAAAACTCAGAAAAAAACTTGAATACAGATCGATAGATGTGCTCCAGTGGTGTGCCTATTCCGTGCTGGTCGGCATTATAGCCGGCGGCGCAGGCTGCCTCTTCGGCCTTGCTATCGACAAAGCTACGAATATCCGCCAAACCTATGACTGGCTGTGCTGGTTCATGCCCCTGGCAGGCCTTTTAATCGTGCTTATCTACAGAGCATGCCACATCGACAAGGTTATGGGCACCAACAGAGTTCTTCTGGCTGTCCACCAGGAATCCGGCATTGCGCTCAGGATGATGCCCCTCATTTTCTCCGCATCCTTCCTGACCCACTTAACCGGCGGTTCCTCCGGACGCGAAGGCGCAGCTCTGCAGATCGGCGGCTCTATCGGCAATTTCGTGGGCAGAAAGATAAGAATGTCCCATGTGGACCTTAGAACCATGACTATGTGCGGCATGTCTGCAGGCTTCTCCGGACTTTTCGGAACTCCTCTTGCGGCAGCTCTTTTCTCCATGGAAGTTGCAGGCGGCGAGCTCCACTATGCGGCTCTCTTCCCCTGCCTTATGTCTTCCACGGTTGCAAGGCTTACCGCTAAGGCCATGGGCGGCGGAGCAGAGAAGTTCATCGTTCCCGGAATTCCCGAGTTCAGCGCAAGAACTGCCCTGGCATCCATCGTTTTAGGCGTTATGCTGGCCTTTCTTTCCATGCTTTTCTGCGTAGCAATGCACAGCGCTCCCCATCTCTATGCCCAGTATTTAAAGAATCCGTACGTTAGAATCGCAGTCGCAGGTCTCTTTATTTCTGCGGTGACCACACTCATGGGAACAAGAGATTACAACGGCGCAGGCACTTATGTTATCGAAAGAGCAATAGAGGGCGAAGCCGTTCCATATGCATTCCTGCTTAAGATCCTGTTTACGGCCCTTACTTTAGGCGCAGGCTTTAAGGGCGGCGAAATCGTTCCGTCTTTCTATATCGGCGCTACGTTCGGCTGCACGGCAGCTCCTCTGCTCGGCCTGGATCCGGGCTTTGCAGCAGCTCTTGGCATGGCAGGCATGTTCTGCGGCGTTACAAACTGTCCGATCAGCAGCATTCTGCTGGCTTACGAGATGTTCGGAAGCGAAAGCCTGATACTCTTTGCGCTCTGCTGCAGCATGTCCTACTTACTGTCCGGACATTACAGCCTGTACACGGCTCAGAAGCTGGTTCACGATAAGTTCCATCTTGAATAAAAGACGCTATTTTGATATTATAACTTAATGGACGCTCATGAAAACTTTATGCGCCTCGCCATAGAAGAGGCAAAAAAAGCTGCGGCTATCGGAGAGATTCCCATAGGCGCCGTAATTGTACGAAACGGTGAAGTTATCGGAAGAGGACACAACACCACCGAAACCGATAAAGATCCGACCTGCCACGCAGAAGTATCGGCAATACGCGATGCTTCCAGGACTTTAGGGGGCTGGAGGCTTCCGGGGTGCAGCATGTACGTTACGACTGAGCCCTGCCATATGTGCGCCGGAGCCATCGTTCTGGCACGCATAGACGAACTGTACATCGGCACGGAAGACCCGAAGGCCGGTGCATGTGTGTCTCTTAACCATGTGGTTACAGATGAAAGACTAAACCACCGCGTAAAACTCACTACCGGTGTTTTAAAAGATGAATGCAGCATGCTCCTTAAGAATTTCTTCAGAGAGCTGAGAGCTGCAAAATCCCGTAACTTGGAGGAATCTAAATAATGAAGAGAAAGATCTCTGTCCTTTGCATCGCATTGGCTATCCTGCTGATGTCATTCAGCACCGCATTTGCATCCGGTCTGGAAATCGTTAAGACATCTCCCGAAGACGGAAGCAGCGGCTTCCAGCCCAAGAACATGGCTGTAAAGTTCACTTTCAGCGAAAACATGATGGACGAAGCTGCCATCGCTGCAAACAAGGACAAGTTTACAATTAAGGACCCGGAAGGCGCAGCTCAGCCCTTCGACCTCGTTTACAACGCTGAAAAGTACCCCAACGAACTGTGGCTCGTTCTGGAAAACGAACTCGGTTCCAACACAGAATACACAGTAACAGTACTGCCCGGCGTTAAGTCCGCTTCCGGATCCACACTTTCCGAAGGCATGGACTTCATGTTCAAGACAAGAAACCTTTCCACAGACGGCAAGATTTCCATGGGCCTCATGATGGTAATGATGTTCGTTATGTTCGGCGCAACATCCAAGGCTGCAAAGAAGGCACAGGAAGAGGCTGACCCCAAGGCTGCTATTAAGACAGCTGAAACAGCAGCTAACCTGAACCCCTACAAGATCGCCAAGGAAAGAAATATCTCCCTGGACGAAGCTAAGGCTATAGTAGCTAAGGAAAAGGAAAAGCTGGACAAGAAGAAGGCTAAGGAAGAAGAAACACGCATCCGCAAGGAAGAAAAGAGAGCAGCTCAGATTAAGGCTATCGAAGAAGAGCTGGAAGAAGATTCTTCCTATCTGGACGCAGTTCTGCGCGAAGAAGGCATCTACAGAGTAGCAGGCCCCAAGTCCGTTAAGGCTGCAGGCGGCAGAATCCCAAGAAGCGTTCGCCAGAAGAAGGAAGCAAGACGCAAGGCAGAAGCTGCAAAGGCTAAGAAGGCCATGCAGAACAAGAAAAAGAAGTAATTCTTTTCCGTTTTGATTCCAATCAACAGAATAATTATCCTGCAGGCCTATGCCTGCAGGATTTATGCCCTCATAGTTAAACGGATATAACGGAGGTTTCCTAAACCTTTGTTCGTGGTTCGATTCCGCGTGGGGGTGCCACCAGACCGCTGATCTTCAGCGGTTTTTTTGTTGCTTTAACGCTTTAGCACACTAAAGGGGGACGGGGGTGCTTTAGTCTGCTAAAGTGCTAAAGCACCCCCGTCCCCCTTCATCACTTTAAAGTGATAAAGTACTAAAGTGCCGCGTACCCGAAGGGTATACCCGTCCCCAAAATTTATGTAAAGGATGCTTGACATTTGGGAGAGGGGGAGTATAATAACTCGTGTAAAGGTTACTTTACATTTCAAAAGGAGGCATTATGATAAACAGAATTGAAGAGCTGCGCAAGGAAAAGGGGCTTACGCAGCAGGAATTCGGCAGGATACTGGGGGTATCCCGCCAGACAATTATTTCGCTGGAAAACGGCAAGTACAATCCGTCCATCGGATTGGCTCACGCGATCGCAAAAGAATTCGGATTAAAGATCGAAGACGTATTCATCTTTGAAGATGAAGAATAGGGAGGTTCAAGATGTATTACAATAAGAGAAAAATGGCAGTAAGCATATTCTGGGTAGTCGCAGGCGCGGTATTATTCGCTCTGGGCTGCATGGACAAAATCGATCCGGCATGGAGCGGCTGCGGAGGCGGCCTGCTCGGCGTAGGTCTGGTGCAGATCGTAAGAAACCTCAAGTACAACAACAACGAAGAATATAAGGAAAAAATCGATATCGAAGCTTCGGATGAACGCAACAGATACCTGCGCCTTAAGGCCTGGTCCTGGGCCGGTTACATCTATGTGCTCGGCTCCGCAGTGCTCAGCCTTGTGTGCCTTGCAATGGGCTTCGAAGAGCTGTCCCGCATGCTGGGGCTCAGCATGTGCGCAGTGCTAGCCCTGTTCTGGGGAAGTTACATGGTGCTTCGCAACAAGTACTAAATAAGAATAGTTTAAGAGGCCTGGCTTGACCCACCGCATTAATTGTGCGGCCCGACAAACCGGGCCTCTTTTTTAGTGCGATTTAACAAAATAGTTTTTAATAATTTATAAACGCAAACAATCCTTTGCTTTTTTCTCCTCTATAGAATATAAT
>JAKSSQ010000065.1 GCA_024403005.1 Clostridia bacterium
CCACTGCTCTTCCTTTGTAATTCCGGGGAAGCCGTCGCCTTTCTGCAGGCCGTAGTCGCCAAAGAAGGAATGGTTGCCGCCGGCTATTACCAGTTCCGTAAAGTCTTCCGGCATGTTAGCCAGGGCAGCTTCGTACTTATCCATGGAAAGCACGCCGTCCCGGTCTCCGTAAATCGACAGGGCACGAAGGCCGCTGCCGCGAAGATCTTTATCCGGATAAGACGCGAGGAATATAAGACCTTTTACAAGCGGCCTGCCAGTTTCTGTGGATTCGTTCAATATTGGTTCACCGGAAGCCCGGTCTTCCAGCGCATAGCGGGCCGCCATAACTCCGCCGAGGGAATGGCCGGCCATGTAGAACTCGCTGCAGCCCAGCTCTTCCGACATAAAATCGATTACGGCTTCCGCTGTATCCGGCTTAAAGACTGCCAGATTTAAAGGCATCTTAACAAGGGCGCAGTTAATCCCGCGGTTTGCAAGCTCTCTGCAAAGAGGTGCATAGGCTTCGTACTGGACCTTGCCTCCCGGATAGAAAACCACTGCTGTTTCAGATGCTTCCTCCGGCCCGAAGAAGAGCACGTCTTCTCCGCTCATCTGTATATCCTGTGCCTCGAGCACAGAAATATTTATCGCGCTTTCCGCGGCTCTGTAACCTTGCGTAACATAAAACGCAGCGAGGGCTGCGATTATAGCAAGGATTACTGCCGTAAACTTAAGCGCTCTGCTGCGTTTCATATTTGTCATAGCTTAATTACGATTTACTCCTGTTTAGTAGGGCTGCTGCCCGCCGGCCGCCATTCATCGCTTAATTGCGATAAATGCGTAAACCTCAGCGCCGGACAGTCTTAGAAAACAAGCTTCGAACTGTTATTAATATCCCATGTCTTCGTTAATGAGGACAACTTCCTGGTAGGGGATGCCGTTGGGCTTTTCCCAGAATACCAGCAGTGCTCTGCAGATTCTTTCGGGAGACTTGCAGTCGAAGCACTTTTCTCCGCCGCTTGCAACGCAGGGAGTCTTAACGTTGAATCTGCACGCATTCTTGGGAGAAGCAACGTTTCTTGCTCTTTCGATTGCACCGTTTAAATCTGCTGCAACCTTGTTCTTGCTTACGAGCAGGTAGAGTTCCTGGTGTCCGAACAGAGTGCCTGCCAGTCTGTTGCCGTTGCCGTCGATGTTTACGATTTCGCCTGTTTCGGAGATACCGTTAACGGAAGAAATGTAAACGTCTGTCTGCATTGCGTCTTCTCTCTTGTCACCCAGCCAGTGCCAGAAGAGGGTGTTGTGCTTCTTAAGGGATTCGTCCAGAGCCATTTCCTTAGCTGTCATGGAACCGCCGATTGCTACGGTCTTTCCGTCGATCTTTCCGTTAAGATATTCAGCAGCTTCTGCAGCTGTTTCGAACATGGATACTTTATAGCCTTTTTTCTCAAGATTATTTGCCAGTTCCTTCATTGTCTTTCTCCTTTTTTATCTTTTTGCTCTTATATATTGTCTTTGTAACGTCGTGCTTTATGGGGCTGTGGCTTTCTCCCTTGCCGCTCCACTCCTTCTGCTCGTTAATAACCTGCATGTAGCCGGCCGTAATAATACCGGAGGGCAGGGCAACGATTGCGATGCCGAAGATGGACGAAGCCATGGCTATGAATCTGCCTATTGCGGTCACGGGGACGATGTCGCCGAACCCGACCGTCGTAAGCAGCACTGTGGACCAGTAAACCGCGTCGAAGAAGTTGTTGAAGGAATCGGGCTCCGCGTTGAACACAATCAGCGCGCAGACCAGAATGTAGCTTATAGCCAGAACAGCTACTGCGAAGAGGGCGCGCTTGGATTCCTTTAAGACGTCGGAAAGGGTCATTATGGTCTTGGAATAGCGGAAAATCTTAGTAATTCTAAGAGCTCTGCAGATTCTCAGCATGTTCAGGAAGTGCAGGCTTTCGCTAAGGTAGGCCAGGACCGGAATTATGGAAAGCAGGTCCATAATGGCCATTGCGCCGAAGGGATAGCGGAAGAAGGAGTAGACGGTGTGCTCGCCGTACTTGTAGTCCGCTGTGGCGAATCTGAGCAGGTAGTCTGCTATGAATATGGCGCCTGCGATCTTGTCCGTTACCAGAAAAGCCGGAATTTCCTGCTTAAAGACCATGGGGACGAGGCTCAGGAAAACCATTACGATGATTACCGCATCGTACATGGTGCTGGTTACATCGCCCGCGTCGGATTTTTCAATTATTTCAAATAATCTTTTTCTGCTCATACTTTTTCTGCTGCGAGGATTACGTGCTTTGCAAGGATCGCTGTGGTTACCGCACCTACGCCGCCGGGAACGGGTGTAATTGCGCGGCACTTTTCTGCTGCTTTGTCGAAATCCACGTCTCCGCAGAGCTTTCCTTCTTCGTCTACGTTAATGCCTACGTCGATTACGACGGTGTTTTCGTTCATGTATTCCGGGCCGACCATGCGAGCTCTGCCTGCTGCTGCAACCAAAATGTCCGCTCTGCTGCAGATTTCCGCAGGATTTCTGGTCTTTGTGTGGCACATTGTAACCGTAGCGTTTTCCTTCTGGAGCATCATGGAGACGGGCTTTCCGATTACCAGGCTTCTGCCGATTACCGCAGCATCTGCTCCGGAAATTTCGCAGCCGTAGTGCTTAAGAATTTCCATGACGGCTTCTGCTGTGCAGGGGCCGTAGCCGCTGCCGCTGCCGGCGAAAACGGTTGCCAGGGAGCCGGCTGTGGCGCAGTCCATGTCCTTTTCGGGCTTTAAATTATCTGCGATCCACTGCTCGTGGGCCTTATTCTTTAAAGGACGGAAGAACAGGCAGCCGTGGATAGCCGGGTCGCTGTTGATTGTTTCAACAGCCTTAAAGAGCTCTGCCTCTTCGTAGTCTTCCGGCAGGATAAACTGCTTAACTTCGATGCCTACTTTAGCGCAGCGCTTTAATGCGCCGGTTTCGTAGGAAATGTCCGAAGGGTTTTCGCCAACCCTTAATATTGCAAGGGTCGGTGTGACCCCATTCGACTTTAAAACTTCGGCTCTTTCTGCAAGTTGCTGAGTTAACGCTGCAGCTGCCGGAGCGCCTTTCCAGATTTCTGCCATAATATTTCCTCTGTCAGTGTTTATGTATCCGGCCGCTTTCCGCCGCTTTTAAGGGCAGGGCGCAGCACCGGTTTATCCATATATTTTCCCATAAAACAACCTTTTCTTGCAAGGGTCTGGCGGCATTTAGGCATAAAAAAACCGAAGACCTTTCGGTCTTCGGCATATTTTTCGATTACTGGTCTGCGTCGAAAGGCAGCAGAGCAACGATTCTTGCTCTCTTGATAGCCTTTGTGATAGCTCTCTGGTGCATTGCGCATGCGCCTGTGATTCTTCTGGGAAGGATCTTACCTCTTTCAGTAACATACTTCTTCAGATTTTCTGTGTCCTTATAATCGATTGCGGTTGTCTTGTCTGCGCAGTACTGGCAAACCTTTTTTCTGTGCATACCGCCAGAGAAGCTTCTTCTCTGTCTCTGTTCTCTTTCCATGTATTTCCTCCTGACAATTTCCTAGAACGGGATGTCGTCTTCTGTCAGCTTGGAGAAGCCTTCAGGTGCATTGTCTTCGGAAGGACGGAAACTTCCGCCGCCGAAGCCGGAACCACTCATGGATCCTTCTGCGCGATCTCCTCTGTCCAGGAACTCTACTCTGTCTGCAACAACATCTGTGGTATAAATTTTCTGGCCGTCCTTATTTGTATAGGAGCCTGTCTGAATTCTTCCCTGGATACCGACGAGTCTGCCCTTGCTCATGTACTTTTCAACAAGCTCTGCAGTCTTGCCGAAGCATACAATGCTGGGGAAATCTGTCTGCTTTTCTCCGTTGCGTCCGCCCTGACGGTCGATAGCAATAGTAAATCTTGCAACAGCCATCTGTGTTTCGGATCCGTAACGTACATCCGGGTCTCTTGTAAGTCTTCCGATTAAAGATACAGAATTCATAATTTCGTTTCCTATTCTTCGTCCAGATTAATGATGATGTGTCTCATGTAGTTGTCGGAAATACGAAGTCTTCTGTCCAGTTCCTTGGGAAGTTCGGGCTTAGCGTTGAAGTGCATTACAACATAGTAGCCTTCGTTCTTCTTCTGGATAGGATAAGCAAGCTTACGCATTCCCCAGATATCTGTGTCGATAACTTCTCCAGCTTCTGCAATGATAGCCTTAACAGCTTCAACTGCAGCTTCCTTCTTAGCATCGTCCAGGCTGGGTTCTACGATGAACATCAGTTCATACTTATTCATTCTTACACCTCCCTGTGGTCTTGATGGCCGAGGTTCTCCCCCTCGGCAGAGAGCCTCGCGTGGCACTAAAAAACAGTGCAGTCACACGAATGCTCAATAATTATACACATGCGGAGGCAAAAAAGCAAGGGGAAATTTTCTCAAAAACCTTAATTTATGAAGCTTTTTCAGCCTTTTCTATGGCTTCGTAAACGGCGGCTTCCAGGCTTTTGCCTTCGCCTCCGGCAGTTAAGCCTTTCCAGGAGCCGTGCCTGTTGTTGACCCCATTCAGATACTTTATGGCCACGGCCTTTTCCTTCCAGGCCAGCAGGTTCTTATTGTAGTCGTCTATAAGTATGTCCGTGGGCCTTATGCCTCCGGGAACGGCTTCCGTCTTGTCTTTGCCGCAGGGCAGGTAGTTTACGTGCACTTCGTTTAAGAAGGGGATGTGTTCCTCGAGCCATCTCTGCTTGTCGGGCAGGGCGTATTCGCACTCCTCAATTACGGCAGATAGGGTGTGGACCTCGATGGTTGGGTCACCGGCGAAGGTGCGCATGGCCTCAATCGCCTCCTGCTGCGGCGCAAGATTATAGAAATAGCCGGCCTTAAGCATCTCTTCGTAAGGCACATATTTATATTCTGCAAGTACGCCGTCCATGTCGAAAAATACTCTTGTCATGCTTTTTCCTCCTCTCGTTTTTACACTTACTATTATCCGTATTTACCTGTACAAAAATCTGTCATAGGCCGAGCCCAACGCGCCCCGAGCGCGGAAATTCATATATAATTATTTATTGGTTTCATTTGCCATTATTTATGAGTGAACCCTCGCAAACCCTTGAAAATTAAGGCTTGCAAGTGTATACAATTTTCTGTATAATTAAATAGTTAAGCGATTAACGATTACTTACTACAAATAGAAAATTATGAGAAGAGGTTGAAAAATGCTTAAGTATGTTGACAGAAGAGGAACATCCTGCTCCAAGTGGGACGCACTTAAGGACCAGTTCGGCGAAGACGGCCTGCTCGCTATGTGGGTAGCAGACATGGACTTCGACACAGCTGAACCCATCAAGAAGGCTCTGCACGACTATGTAGAAAACGTTCCTTTCGGTTATTATGAAATGCCCCAGTCCTGGAAGGACGCATTCATCGAATGGGAAGAAAAGTACCACGGCTACAAGGTTAAGGACGAATGGATCTGCTTCGCTCCCGGAATCGTATCCGCTTTCTACTGGACAGTAGCAAAGTTCACAAAGCCCGGCGATGCTATCATCCTGCTTGCTCCCATCTACTACCCCATGATGAACTCCGCAAAGCTTCAGGACAGAAAGCTCGTTATGTGCGACATGATCCGCACAGGCAATACATACGAAGTTGACTTTGAAAAGTTCGAAAAGGACATCGAAGAAAACGACGTTAAGATCTTCATCATGTCTTCCCCCCACAACCCCGGCGGCAAGATCTACACAAAGGAAGAACTCATTAAGCTCATGGAAATCTGCAAGAAGCACGGCGTTCTCGTAATTTCCGACGAAATCCACCAGGACTTCGAATTCAACGGCCACAAGCACATCCCCACAGCTACACTTGGCGACTACGACGACATGCTCATCACAATGGCATCCGTTTCCAAGACATTCTCCCTGGCTACAGGCCAGAACTCCTTCGTTATCATCCCCAACGAAGAAATGAGAGCAAGCTATAAGGATTACCTGAAGGTAGTTCACGGCTACGACGGAAACGCATTCGGCTACATCGCTGCAGAAGCTGCTATGAGAGAAGGCCGCCCCTGGTTCGAAGAAGTTAAGGCTCAGATCTGGGAAAACTACTGCTACGTAAAGGAAACTCTGGAAAAGGAAACAAAGGTTGTTGTTCAGGATCTCCAGGGTACATACCTGCTGTGGCTCGACTTCGGTGCATACTGCAAGACAGCTGAAGAAACAAAGGAACTGCTCCAGGGCAAGTGCAAGCTGGCTCTCGACTACGGTAACTGGTTCGGCAGAGGCGGAGACGACTTCGCTCAGTTCGGCAGAATGAACCTGGCTACAAGCCTCGAAAACGTTAAGGAAGCTTGCGACAGAATCATCAAGGCTGTAAAGTAATAAATTCCAAAATATTTATTGCCGGCAGGCGTTGATTTGTTCACGCGGCGAATAAAATCCTGTGTTATAATTGGTGTGATGGTATTAACTTTCACACCAATTTTTATTTAGGAGAATAAAATGCTTAAGTACGTTGACAGAAAAAATACAGACTGCGCTAAGTGGGACGGTCTCGTTAGACAGTTCGGCGAAGACGACCTGCTCGCAATGTGGGTTGCAGACATGGACTTCGAAGAAGCCGACTGCATTAAGAAGGCTCTTATCGACTATGTAGAAAAGGTTCCCTTCGGTTATTACTCCCCCAGAGCAAGCTATAAAGAAGCTTTCATCGACTGGGAAAAGAAGTATCACGGATACGACATTAAGCCCGAATGGATCTGCTTCTCCCCGGGAATCGTAGCTGCTTTCTACTGGGCAATGACAATGAAGACAAAGCCCGGCGACGGCGTTATCTTGCTTTCCCCGATCTACTACCCCATGATGAACGCAATCAAGTATAACGAAAGAAAGCTCGTTATGTGCGACATGATCCGTACAGGAAACACCTACGAAGTAGACTTCGCCAAGTTCGAAAAGGACATTGTAGACAACGACGTTAAGGTATTCATCCTGTCTTCTCCCCACAACCCCACAGGCAGAATCTTCACTAAGGAAGAACTCAAGTGCATGCTCGACATCTGCAGAAAGCACGGAGTATTCGTAATTTCTGACGAAATCCATCAAGACTTCGAATGGAACGGCCACGTACATACACCTTCCGCACTCATCGGCGACTACGACGACATGATGATCACAATGTGCGCAGTTTCCAAGACCTTCAACCTGGCTGCTACACAGAACTCCTTCATCATTATCCCCGATGAAAAGCTGAGAGAAGAATACAACACATTCGCAAGAAACATTAACGTTACAGGCGGAAACGCTTTCGGCTATGTAGCTGTAGAAGCTGCTATCCGCGAAGGCCGCCCCTGGTTCGAAGAATGCAAGGCTCAGATCTGGGAAAACTACTGCTACGTTAAGGAAACCCTCGAAAAGGAAACAGAAATCGTAGTAGAAGACCTCCAGGGTACATACCTCGTATGGCTCGACTTCGGCAAGTACGTTAAGACTCAGGCAGACATCGAAGAAATTCTGCAGAAGAAGGCTAAGCTGGCATTCGACTACGGCAACTGGTTCGGCAGAGGCGGAGACGATTTCTGCCAGTTCGGCAGAATGAACCTGGCAACAAGCCTGGAAAACGTAAAGGAAGCCTGCGACAGAATCATTAAGGCTGTTAAGTAGTCTTTTAGAAGCGCAAATCTGAATAAGATTTGATATAATTGGTGTGGTAAATATCACACCAATTATTTTTTGCAGGAGACAGTTTTGAAAATCGCAGTAATTACAGGTGCATCTTCCGGAATCGGCAGAGAAATGGTGCTCGAAGCAGACCGCAGATACACTTTCGACGAAATATGGGTTATAGCAAGAAGAGCGGAAAGGCTGGCAGAGCTGCAGAGTAGCTGCAGAAATAAAATAAGGCCTGTTGCCCTCGACCTTACAAGCAGGGAGGATCTGGCAAAGTACAGCAGCCTTCTGGCAGAAGAAAAGCCGGACATCGCGCTCCTTATAAACGCGGCAGGCTGCGGCATCTTCGGACCTTTTAAGGAAGCAGATCCGGACAAGCTCATAAACAGCGTAGAGCTCAACAGCATTGCGCTCACGGTTGTAACGAGAAGCAGCCTGGACTACATGAAGAGTGGCTCTAACATCGTAAACCTGGGCTCCAATTCTTCCTGGCAGCCGGTGCCCATCTGCACAGTCTACGGGGCAAGCAAGAGCTACGTGCTCAACTTCTCCAGAGCTCTTAACAGAGAGCTTCGCAGCAGCGAAATCGGCGTAATGTGCGTCTGCCCCGGCTGGATTAAATCCGAGTTCCAAGAAAACGCAAAGCACGACGCATATATTAAATACGTAGACCGCTGGTACGGCCCGGACGAAGTTGCAAAGCAGGCCATGGACGACCTGGAGAAGGGCCGCATGGTCTCCATTCTGGGCGGCCCGGTAAGAAGGCAGGTTAAGCTTGTAAAGTTCCTGCCCGTAAACCTTATAATGGACATCTGGTGCAAACAGCAGGGCCTTAAGTAGCAATCCAGAGGCCCCGCCAGAGCCCCAAAACAGGCCTTTTAAAGCATTAAAAGAGGACATCCGCAGTTTGGATGTCCTCTCTTTTTTTGCTTTGTTTCGGGGCGTTTTATCTGCTGTTCTTAGTCTTAATGCGTATGCATACTGCAAGGAGCAGACCGACAGCGGAAAGTGCCAGAGCCAGTATAAAGGCAGGGCCGTAGCTTCCGCTGTTCTTAAAGAGCATGGCTACTACAGGAGCTGCAACTATGCTGGACATGCCGAATACCGTGTAGGTAATTCCGTAGTTTTCCACCAGGTATTTTCTGCCCCACAGGTCTGCGGTAATAGGTGCTACCAGCGTAGCCACGCCGCCGAAGCAGAACATGGCAACGACCAGAGCAGCTACGAATACAGCCTGGATGCGGCAGGTGTACAGCACGCACATGCATGCTGCCATTGCTGCGTGGATAATTATGAACGACTGAACTCTTCCGATTTTGTCGGAAATAATGCCCCAGATCGGACGGCCTGCGGTGTTTGCTGCAGAGAAAATGCTTACTACCGCTGCTGCAGCAACCAAACAAAAGACAAAGACAAACAGCATAAAAAAAAAGCCCAAAACCAAAAT
>JAKSSQ010000066.1 GCA_024403005.1 Clostridia bacterium
TTACATCTACCAGGTTTGTGTGCTGGGGGTTGCCCTTAGCAACGGGAGATGCCTTATAAGCATAGGTGAGCACGTTAATGCTGCCTCTGGTATCTACGCCGTCCTTGTCCGGTGTGTACCAGCCGCCCTGGCTCATTGCGCATGCGCCCTTGATGATTCTGTCTGTAACCTTTGCGGGAATGCGTACAATACCTCTATCGTTGAAGATTTCGCACATGTCGCCGTTCTTGATGCCTCTTTCAGCTGCATCGTCCGGGTGCATCCAGATTGCAGGCGGATCCAGTTCTTCCATCCAGGGGTTCTGGTCGTGGATAGAGTGGCATCTGCGCTTTGTGTGATAACCAATCAGCTGCAGCGGATACTTCTTCATGCCTTCTGTATCGCAGGGACCTTCGGGTCCTTCCCACCAGATGGGCAGACCACCGATTTCGGGGTCGTTCATGTCGTAGAGAGTCTTGCTGAAGATTTCAATCTTGCCGGAAGGTGTATTGAAAGGTACGCCGTCTTCTACGTTAACGCGGAAAGCAACTGTTTCCTTGGGAGGTTCGGAGTACATGTGTCCGCCCTTTTCCATGAATGCGTCAAAGTCGGGCAGTTCGGGTTCGTGGAGTCTCAGATCTGTTTCGTAGATTCTGCGGTTCCAGTCTCTCGGTGTTGGGCATCCGTCTACGAATTCGTCGTAGAGGTTCAGCTTCTTTGCGATCATCTTGATCCATTCATATTCGTAAAGACTGCCGAAAATGGGATCTGTGCACTGGTTTCCGTAGAGAACGTAGTCGTCGGAAGCCCAAACGCTGGGCATGTGTTCGTTCTCGAAGAGAGACGGTGCGGGCAGAACGTAGTCTCCCCATCTTGCGCTCGGGGTCATGAATACGTCGGAAACAACAATCATTTCGCAGAGAGATGTATCGCTTAAGATTCTCTTTGTATCGTTAATGTCGGAATGCTGGTTGATGAGGATATTGGATGCCAGGTTGAACAGCAGCTTGATGCCGCAGGGCAGCTTGTCTGCGCCCTTAATGCCGTCCTTAACAGCTTCCATGTCCTGCCAGTGTTCGATAATCTTTGTCCACAGGAATACGGGAGTGCTGTATTTGCAGCCGTTTTCGGGCTTGTAAACTTCGGGAGCTTCGTAGTGGCCAGTCGGTGTAACTGTACCGCCTGCACCGCCGCCCTTCTTGCCGATATTGCCTGTAATTGCTGCGAGAGCGATAGTTCCGCGTGCAGCGTTTTCGCCGCCGATGCTTCTCTGGATACCGAGACCGGGCAGAATGCATGCGGGCTTTGTTGTAGCGTATTCGATAGCGAGAGCTTCGATTCTTTCTGCGGGAATGCCTGTAATCTTTTCAGCCCACTTGGGATCCTTGGGGATGCCGTCCTGCATGCCGAACAGATAAGACTTATAGGATTCGCCAGCATTTACGCCGTCGGGCATGTGTGCTTCGTCATGGCCGATGCAGAACTTGTCCAGAAATTCCTTATCCTGCAGGTTCTTGCTGAAGATTACGAATGCCATTGCGTTTGCGAGTGCGTTGTCGGAGCCGGGTCTGATGGGAATCCACTCGTCAGCGAATGTAATGGCGGATTCGCTCATGCGCGGGTCGATAACGATAATCTTAACGCCTGCTTCCTTAGCCTTTGCAAGATAGTAGTTTCTGAAAGGTCCGATGATTGTTTCAGCGGTGTTGTGACCCCACATGATGATGAGCTTGGAGTTCATAACATCGGAAACGTGGTTTGCAGAAGCGCCGTGGCCCAGCATATAAGGTGTAATGTAGTTGGTCTGAGCGCTGGAATAGCTGTTATAGTGCTGCAGGTAGCCGCCGTTGAGGCAAAGCAATCTCTTCATTGCGTGGTCCGGTCTCATTACGGAGCATACGCCTGTGGAGTAGATCATGTATCTGCTGCCGGGGCCGTACTTTTCAAGTGTTTCCTGCATCTTGTCTGCGATTACGGAAGCAGCTTCTTCGTAGGAAATTCTTTCGAACTTGCCTTCTCCTCTGGGGCCGCGTCTCTTCATGGGGTAACGCAGTCTTGTTGCGGAGTTGAAGTATGTATTTCTGTAGCCTCTTCCTCTGGGGCATGTTCTCAGCTGAATGCCGTCGATTCTTGTGTCTGCGCTGATGTCCAGAACGCAGCCTTCTGCAACCCAGACTTCCAGCTTGCAGTTGCCGCCGCAGTTGTTGATGCCTGCAGAGCGGATCATGCGGGGTTCTTCTGCTTCCATTGCGGGCTGCTTTGTCCATTCGCAGGAGTCGAATTCTGCTGTCATAGGCAGTTCTTCTACCTGGATGGGCTTGAGCTCAACCAGCTGCTTTAAAGCTTCGCAAACGAACTTAACTTCGGGTGCTGCTGTGTACTTTTCGATATGTTTACATAATTCTTTTACGGTATCCAGTGTAAACTTCATGATGAAGTCTTCGATTACCAGATCTGCATTTGCAGAACCCTTAAGTCCGCAGATGCTGATGTATTCAAGGAATCTCAGCTGTTCACCGATGTAGTCTGCCGGGTTTCCGTCCATGTTTACATGCTTATAACCATAGGACTTATAGTAGCAGATGCATTCGTATGTTGTTCTGTCGATAAGGATATCGCCGTGGCCTTTGCAGGCAGATGCCCAGAGAGGAACGTAGATGTTAGCGTCTGTTCCCTTGAACAGATCGTCGTATTCCTGCTGGGTCATGGAGGAATTCATGCCGTAAACAGCACATTCCTTCTTCCACGTGTTCAGATCTTCGAAAAAGCTTCTGAGAACGTGGGCATTAATTAAAAATGTCTTGGAATTCTCAAATGCCATAGTTTATACCTCCGCGGGCTTAATGCCGATAATCTTTTCCTTGAGTTCCTGCATTCTTGCAAGATTGCCTACGATTACTGCGCCTACGAGCTTGCCGTCTACGTAGAATCTCTTTTCGTAGGACTTAAGATACTTCTCGTTTACGCCGAAAATAGCGGGCTGAGAATTATCGTCGATTTCTGTTGTGTATGTGAGTTCCGGATTCTTGCCAACGTCGCCGCATGCGAACATGGAAATTTCCGGTGAGTTGATAATCATGGAATGATCGAAAGCTTCTACTGTTGCCTTGCCGCCTGCTGCGTTAATGCCTGCAACCTTGCCCTGAGCCTTAGCCTGAGACCAGAGTGCGTAGTTAACGTTTTCGAATTCTGCGCAGTCGCCGCATGCGTAGATGTCCTTGGACCATGTTTCGCACTTTTCGTTGATCATTACGGCTCTGCCGCACTTGATTCCTGCAGCCTGAGCCAATGCGGTATTAGCTCTAACGCCTGCAGAAACTACTACGAAATTGGCTTCAAACTTTCTGCCGTCTGCCAGCTTAACGTATTCAACCTTGCCGTTTCCGCCGATTTCTTCTACGCTAACGCCTGTGTAAATCTTGAAGGAATCGATGGACTTTTCCAGAGTTCTTGCGGATTCTTCGTCCAGAAGTCTGGGCATGAGCATGGGAAGAACTTCGAGAACTGTAACGTCGATGCCGTAGCGTGCGAGTTCGAAACCTGCTTCCAGGCCGATAACGCCGCCGCCGATGATTACAGCCTTCTGGCCTTCTACGCAGAAGCGTTTAATGTCGTAAATGTCCTTATAAGTTCTGATTGTGCGAACTTCGGGCATGTCTGCGCCCTTAATGGGAGGAACGAAGTTTCCTGCGCCGAGTGCGTAGATGCACTTTGTGTAGAAATAGCTGCCCTTGCTTGTTTCTACGATTCTGGAAGAATTGTCGATGCCTGTAACCTTTGTATCCAGCATGAGGTCGATGCCCATAGCTTCGTACCAGTCTGCATCGTGGATGATTGTGCGTTCAAGACTGTAGCTGCGAAGCGGAGTCTTTGTAAGCATAGGTCTGGAGTATGCGGGAACGTCTTCGTCGGAAATCATAAGGATTCTGTTTTCCTTATCCATTTCGCGGATGCCTTCAGCTGCGTGTAAAGCTGCATTGCCGTTGCCGAGAATGATGTACTTATAAATGTTATTCATAATTACTTACCTCCTTTGGCCTGTTCGATGTTCTTGGGGAGCTTTACTACCAGAGACGGATCTGTAACGTCTGATACGGGCAGGATGGAAATATCGTCTGTTGCGCCGAATTCCTTCTTGAGTTCGTCGATATCGCCGAATTTAAGGGATCTTGTGGGGCAGGCGCCTACGCAATTGGGTTCATAACCTCTTTCGCGGAGTTCTGCGCATGCGTTGCACTTCTGAGTAACACCCTTTGTAAGGGAGAACGATACTGCACCGTTGGGGCAGTTCCACATGCAGCTTCCGCAGCCCATGCAGAGATTATCATCGTGAACCACTGTGCCATCTGCAGCCTTGTGCATAGCACCTGTGGGGCAAGCCTGTACGCACTTGGGGTCTTCGCAGTGGTTGCAGGTACCGGAATAGTGTGCATAGATGCTCTTTCCGTCTACATTAACTGCGATTGTGTCTACTCTTCTGAAGAATTCGCCGGGGCGAAGATCGTGATAGTCCTTGCACGCTACCTGGCAGGCACCGCATCCAAGGCATGTGTTCATGTTGAAATAAAAACCTAATCTACCCATGTTTTCCTTCCTGTATTATAACTTTCTGTGAGCATCCATGTAGCTCTGCAGAATAATAACCGCAGCCTGACGGTCTATTATCGTTTTTCTCTTTGCCCTGCTCATGTCGGCCTGAATGAGCACATCTTCGGCAATTTTTGTGGTGAATCTTTCGTCCTGGAACACGAATTCCAGCTTTAATCCGGTGCTTCTAGCCTTGTTCTGAAGCATTTCCACAAATTCTCTGACCTTCTGGGTCTGGGGGCTGTCCTGCCCTGAAAGCATTAAGGGAAGCCCGGAAACTATAGTTCCGACTTCGTATTCCTTAACGAGTTCGAGAATCTTCGTAGTATCCTTGCGGATGCCTACTCTTTCAATTGTTGTAACGCCCTGCGCTGATATAAACAGGGGGTCGCTGACCGCAACGCCTACAGTGCGGTCACCGATATCCAGTCCCATAAGTCTCATAATATAATCTCACCTTAACGCAAACAAAGCGGACATCTCTGTCCGCTTTAAATTTATTCTATTTTCCCAGGAAACTCCTGAGCAGTTCTTCAACAAGATCGTCTCTTTCGATGTGTCTGATAAGATTACGAGCGTTGTTGTGACCTGTTATGTAGGAAGGATCGCCGGAAAGAATGTAACCAACCATCTGGTCGATTGCATTATAGCCCTTCTCTTCCAGAGCATCGTAAACAGTCTTCAGAATATCCTCTGTCGTTCTCTGTTCCGGCTTATCGGGACTGCTGAAAAGTATAGTTTTTCTTTCCACTTGGTAACCTCCTTAAAAGTTATATTATTACCCTTAAATTATACAGAAATTATCGGGGTAAAACAAGTTCATTATGCGAGTGCTGCCATGAGCTTTTCAGCTACTACGAAAGCATCGGGCAGCTTGCTTACGTCCTTAGCACCGGCCTGAGCCATATCAGCCTTTCCGCCGCCGCCACCGCCTGCAGCCTTTGCGATTTCCTTAATCATGTTTCCTGCGTGGTAACCCTTGTCGAGCAGGTCGTCTGTTACAGAAACCATAAGTGTTGCCTTGGGGCCGTTAACGCTTGCAAATACCATGACTACAGACTTTTCTGCAGCCTTGATGCTGTCGGACATGGATCTCATCTGGTCGATGTCTGCGCCTTCCAGCTGAGCTGTAACCAGCTTAGCATTGCCGAAGGTCTTTGCATTGCTCATAAGGTCTCCTGCGCCTTCAGCTGCAGCCTTAGCCTTGAGTTCTTCCAGTTCCTTCTTAACTGCCTTGAGTTCAGCAGCCATGTCTTCTGCCTTCTTTTCTACAGCGGAAGAGTTTGTCTTGAGAGCTGCTGCTACTGCTGCGATCTTTTCCTGTTCAGCTGCCAGCAGGTTGCTGATGCCTGTGCCTGTAACAGCTTCGATTCTTCTTGTACCAGCTGCTACACCTGCTTCGGAGATGATCTTGAAGCAGCCGATCTGGCCGATGTTGGAAACGTGAGTACCGCCGCAGAATTCCATGGAGAATCCGGGAACGTTAACTACTCTTACAGTGTCGCCGTACTTTTCGCCGAAGAGCATCATAGCGCCGAGCTTCTTAGCTTCTTCGATGGGCATTACCTTTGTTTCTACGTCTGTGAACTTGAGAATTTCAGCGTTTACAGCGTCTTCGATTCTTGCAAGGTCTTCCTTGGAAATGCCTTCGAAGTGTGTAAAGTCGAAGCGGAGCATTTCTTCTGTTACGTAGGAGCCTGCCTGTTCGATGTGGTCGCCGAGAACCAGTCTTAAAGCGCTCTGGAGCAGATGTGTAGCTGTGTGGTTTCTAGCGCATGCGTTTCTCTTCATTGCGTCAACACAAGCTGTAACTGTGCTGCCTACGGAGATTTCGCCTGCTGTTACAACAGCCTTGTGAACGTAAACGTTCTGAACCTTAATCGTATCTGTAACTGCAGCTGCGAAACCGTCGCATTCGATAACGCCTCTGTCGCCTGTCTGTCCGCCGCCTTCTGCATAGAACGGTGTGCTGTCGAGAACGATGCGTACTTCGTCGCCTTCACCTGCTGTTTCCAGGCGGTTCATGCCCTTAACGATGCCGATAACCTTAGCTTCGCCTGCGAGGCTTTCGTAACCTGTGAATTCTGTTGCGGGATATTCCTTGAACATGGAGGATTCGTCCAGCCAGCCTTCGTTTTCGTCTGCCTTACGAGCTGCTCTTGCCATGTCCTTCTGAGCCTGCATGTTAGCCTTGAAACCTGCTTCGTCTACTGTGCAGCCTGCTTCTTCTGCGATTTCCTGAGTGAGCTCAATGGGGAATCCGTATGTATCGTAGAGCTTGAAAACTTCTGCGCCGGAGAGCATTGTGCTTCCTGCAGCCTTAGCGTCCTTAATGTAGCCTTCCAGGATTTCTGTACCTGCTTCGATTGTGGATGCGAACTTGTCTTCTTCGATAGCGATAATCTTCTTAATGTAATCGCGACGTTCGTTGAGTGTGGGATAAGCTTCGCCGTACTGTTCGAATACCTTTTCGCAGAGTGTCTGCAGGAATGTTCCCTTGATTCCGAGGATCTTTCCGTGTCTTGCAGCTCTTCTTAAAAGTCTTCTGAGGATGTAGCCTCTTCCTTCGTTGCTGGGCAGGATGCCGTCGCCGATCATGAAGGAGACTGTACGAACGTGGTCTGTGATGATTCTGATGGAAACATCTGTAGCAGCTTCACCGTCGCAGTACTTAACGCCGGAAATGTTGCATACTTCGCCCAGGATGGACTTCATTGTGTCAACGTTGTAGATGGAGTCTACGCCCTGCATGATGCATGCCATTCTTTCAAGACCCATGCCTGTATCGATGTTAGGATGAGCCAGAGGCAGATATGTGCCATCTTCCTGTCTGTCGAACTGTGTGAATACGAAGTTCCAGAATTCCATGTATCTGTCGCAGTCGCAGCCGGGCTTGCAGTCGGGCTTGCCGCATCCGTATTCTTCACCTCTGTCGAAGTAAACTTCGGAGCAGGGTCCGCAGGGGCCTGTACCGATTTCCCAGAAGTTGTCGTCCTTGCCGAGGCGAACGATTCTTTCAGCAGGCATGTCTGTCTTTGTTACCCAGATATTGAATGCTTCATCGTCGTCTTCGTAAATTGTAGCCCAGACCTTTTCCTTGGGGATTGCGAGCCATTCAGGGCTTGTGATGAATTCCCAGCCCCAGGTAATAGCGCCTTCCTTGAAGTAATCGCCGAAGGAGAAGTTACCCATCATTTCGAAGAATGTAGCGTGTCGTGCTGTGTGGCCTACATTGTCGATATCGTTGGTTCTGATGCACTTCTGAGCTGTTGTCATCCTCTTTCTAGGAGGTGTCTGAGCGCCGCTGAAATAAGGCTTCAGAGGTGCCATGCCGGCAGCGATGAGAAGCAGAGATTTATCGTTTTCAGGTATTAAAGAATAACTTTCATGTCTTAAATGATCCTTGGTTTCCCAGAATTTAAGGAAAAGTTCACGGATCTCATTTACGCCAAGATATTTCATGAGATGTTCCTCCTAAATTAGTCAATTTTTAACACTTAATTTTATATCTTTTTGGCCTGTATAGTCAATAAATTATTTGGCTTTATAGGCGATATAGCCGCCGCCGACAACAATTTCTCCGTCGTAGAGTACTGCTGCCTGGCCGGGCGTAATCGCTCGCTGAGGTTTCTCGAATTCGATGACCGCAATTCGCCCTTCTTCGCCTTCCAGAGCCGTAACTTTGCAGGCTGCTTCTTTCGCCGTATAGCGCGGTTTGCACATGTAGGACTTGCCTGTTTCGGGCTTGCCCCACTGCCATATGCAGTCTTCGGCTGTTAAAGAGCTTTCGAAAAGTTCTTCGTTGGTGCAGAGAACTATGTCTCCGCTCTTTGCATCTATGCTTTTAACGAAAGCCGGTGCTCCGAGGGCAACTCCCAGGCCTTTTCTCTGGCCTATGGTGTAATTTGCAGTTCCCTCGTGGGCTTTTACAATGCTTCCGTCCGTTTTTACAAAATTGCCGGGAGTGCCCTGTATTCCTTTGGATTTCAGGTATTCCTGGGTGGTCATGTTCTTTATAAAGCAGATATCCTGGCTATCTTTTCTACCGCTGTTGGGAAGGTCCATATCGCGGCAGATTTCGCGGATTTCTTCTTTGCTGGCGAAATTTCCTATGGGAAGGATAAGCCTGCTTAATATTTCCTGGGGCAGTCTGCAGAGCATGTAGCTCTGGTCCTTCTGCAGGTTAACTGCTTTGCGGACTTTAAACGTTCCGGCATCTTCCTGGATTCTGGCGTAATGGCCTGTCGCTATGTAATATGCGCCGATTTTGTCTGCGTATTCTTTCAGGACCGCAAACTTAACTGCGGGGTTGCACATAACGCATGGTATGGGAGTTCTGCCTGCCTCGTAAAGGCTTAAAAACGGCTGAATAACGAGCTTTTCAAAGCTTTCCGACACATTGACCGCAATCAGCTCCATACCGAGCTTTTCGGCTGTTTTTTCTGCATATTCTCTGGATTCCGGGTCGCCGCCTTCGAGCACGTCAAAATAAAGACCTGTAACTTCCAGGCCTTTTGCCCTTA
>JAKSSQ010000067.1 GCA_024403005.1 Clostridia bacterium
CCGCAGAGTTCGGAGAATTCCTTGCAGGTTCCGATATCGTTGGAACCGATGAACATCTTAAGACCGCAGTTGGACTTAACGACGTCTGCAACGCCTTCGCCGTAAATGTTGTTGAGCTGGGAATAGCTCTGTACAACCATGTTGAACCAGATCTTTCTGGAACGGCCTACTGTAATCATCTTGTCGAACTTTTCAATCTTAGGCATGTTGCCGAATTCGTCCATGATGAAGTAGACATTTCTGGGAAGGGAAAGGTCTTCTCTTCCGGATGCAACCTTGATAAGCGCCTTGTACATACTGAGTACGAACAGGGAAGCCAGGCCGTGTCTCGTGTCCTTTTCGTCTGGAATCTTGAGGAACAGAGCCGTTGGTTCAAACGCAAACTGTTCTGCGTGGATATCGGTTGCAGATGTAAGGCCGCAGATACCGTTATCGTTGAACAAACTCAGCTTGTCGAACGTGATGGACATGTAGGAGCTTAAAGTCTGGTCTGCTGCTGCGAGAACCTGACGGGAAAGCGTATATGCCTGGGAAAGTGAACCTCTTCCTTCGAAGTAATCCTTTAAAGCCTGGTAATTGTTATTACTGTTGGAAAGGATCTTGTTCAGGTTAAAGAAGTTGAACTTTTCCTTGGTCATTCCCAGTCTGGAATCCTGGCTGTCTTCGAGCATTGCAAGGCATGTTGCCAGTACGATGCTTCTTGCACCCTTTTCCCAGAGCGGATCCTTGTCGTTTGTAATGGGGCAGATACCGGAGATAAGGTCGCTTAAGTCTTCGTACATTTCGTCGTAGACCTTCTGCTTTGCAACGCTTACTTCGTCCTGACAGTGGCGCAGGTCGGAGAAAGCCTTGCCGTTCCATTCAACCCAGGGTGTTCCTTCGGGAGGAACTTCGTCCATCACCTTAAGGTCGGGATAATTCTGCATGTCGTCCCTGTGGGCCTTCATGTCTCTTCCCGTAGCCTGGTATTCCTGGTACATGTCCCAGATAGAGTCGAGAGGATTCCATCTGGAAGAAGAATAGGTATCTCTTAAGTCCAGAACCATTACCTTGTATCCACGGCTCTGCAGGAACTTGGAATGGAGATCGAAAAGTTCGCCCTTGGGGTCAGTCATGATCATGGAGCTTCCGCAGTTTGTTGCGCCTAGGAGCTGAATCATGGGGTTAATGAAGGTTGTTGTCTTACCGGAACCTGTGGAACCGATTACCAGGGAGTGAACCCCCGGCATGATGTTAACCTCGAGCTTGCCCTCTTTGTTCAGAATTGCTCTTACAGGAACGCCGTCTTTTTTGACGCTTTCCATGGTTTCGTAAGTTGCCGGGCCGAACAGGTTGTCTCTTTCCTTGCTTGTAAGGAATCTGCTGTTTTCCAGTACGCTGTTAACGGATCCGTCGTCCTTACCCTTGCCGAACAGTCCGCTTCCGTCCCCGCCTATGCCTCTGAAGCCCGTTCCGATAAGCGTAACGATTACAAATATCAGTACGATAATGAAGCCCATCAGCCAGGTTTTCGGAGAGAAGAGCAGTGACCACTTAAGGATGAAGCCCTTGCCGGAAACTATGTTGCCGAAGTTATTAAAGAAATTTCTGAATATGAACCCAAGGCTGACGGAGGAGAAAACTCCGAGTATCGCATAGAGCGTATATGTGGAAGCCTGTCCGCCTTTTTCGCCTATTTTATGGAGAAGCTCTTTAATTTTATTCAATTTTCAGCCCTCCTTCTCAGATTACTGATTAGTTTGTTCTTGGTTTTGTCCATTCGAGACGACCGTTGCGATAGTGCTTAATAACGTCTTTGTATGTGTATTCCTTTACTTGGATATTAAGCCATCTGTAAGAGGTTGTACTCCACTCTTTTTCAATCCAGGATCTGTATTCGTACATCCATTCACCGAATCTGTTGTAATGGATGTATACCTTGTCGCCGTTAATCTCGTAGTAGCGTTCGTACTCGTTGTCGTCGTACGGGAAGACTTTTTCATAGGAATATACGCCGTAATCGTCGGTCTGGTCTGATTTGTAGTATCTTGTGTAGCAATTTTCCAGATCGTCGAAGTATTCCGTGTATGCCTCGTAGTGCATCACCTCGTCCTTAATCTGGCCGGATGGATACCATTCCTTATAGTCGCCGTTGGGATATGTGGTCTTCTTTGTACCGTCTTTCTGAGTTATGGTCTTGCTTCCGTCTACGTTCAGCTCGGTTGTGACACCGGTCTTAGCTTCGTAGTAAATTTCGGAGCCGTCCTTCTTCTGAGCGGTGTAGTCGCCGTTATCCTTCTTAACGTAAATGGTGCCGTCTTTATCGATATCGGAAATCGGGGAGTTGTGGTAAGTCCAGGAACCCTGTCCGTCTGTTACGGCAGTCGTGCGGGTAATATTAAATTCCACTAAACCTACCGGACTCTGGTGATATCTGAATGCACCGTCTACGATAAACTTGAAGTTTCCGGACTCGAGCACGCTGAACTTATTGTCGACGCCGGTAAATTCAAGGCCGTCCAGCGATACTTCCTTTGAACCCTTGCCTGTAATCTTAAGATCCTTAAGGTTCAGGATGTTCTTTGTAAGGTGATATTCCACGATTAAAGCGCCGGACTTACGGATTATAAGCTTTGAATCGGAGAGAATTACGGGAGCGGGGCTAAGGATGAGGCCGTTGCAGTTGCAGCTGCCGCCGGCCATGATGGAAAGCTGAGCCTTGTCTTCCAGACCGATTCTGGCGTTATCCATTACGATTAAATCGCCTTCGCCGCGTCTCTTTACGTTTGTATTGCTTCCGATAAGAACGTCCAGTTCGCTGATCTGGCCTTTGAGCTTTTTGATGAGCTCATTGTTTTCTTCGATTTTCGCCTTGGAATTCTTCTCGGTCTCGTGAGCCTTGGCTATTATTTCTTCGAGAGCCGCAACCGGTTCGTTGAGCTTATTGTATTCATCTACGAGAGGAGTAACCGTCTGAGCCTTATACTGGTCTAAGGATTCTTCAGGTACGCCTTTTGCTCTTGCCTCTTCGATATAAGCCAATGCAACTTCGATTTCGGCTGCCTTTCTTTCGAGAGTAACCTTTAAAGCTTCTTTTCCCTCTTCTGTGCCGGTTAAAGTCTTGAGCTTATCGTTTTCTCCGTCTTTATAGTCTGCAATCGCTTTTGCAATAGTGCCTTCCAGGTCCTTGTTTTCAGATTCGAGAGTACTTATCTTGGTCTGCTTTGCGTCGCGGTTCTTCTGAGCATCTGCCTTAGTATCGATTTCTGCACCGGTGTTTATGATCGAACCGGCAGTGTTTTTCTTCGGGTTGAAGGAAGTGATGCAGGAATTCGGCTGAACGATAACCGTGCCGTGGTTTTCGATGGTTCCGTTGTTGTAGAACTGGCCTTCGATGCTTAACACGCCGCCGGGCATTACCTTAAGAGTAACTCCGTCGTTGAGGATAACGCCGTCGTCAATGTTCATTACCATGCCGTCGCCGATTACGTAGTCTTCTGTAATTGCGGATACGTAGAGAACTTCGCCCCAGTACATTACGAGTTTACTGTAATAATATGTGTTGGATTCGTAGCCGTACATGTGCTCGCCGCGGTACACAAAACCAACGTCGCAGCCGCTTACTTCGTGGTAAACTCTTACTCTCTTGGATTCGAGTTCGTCACCATAATCGCCGCCGAGTTCGTGAGTGTAAATAGACCACTGGTCATGGTCGCAGCTGTCTCTTTCGCCTTCCCAGTCCCAGTCGTCGTAGCCGGAGATAAGGCTTCCGTTCATCCAGAAGCGCATCTTAAGGGCGTTTTCGTTGCTCTTATCCTTGCTGCCGGTCATCTGCATAGTCCAGTCGCCGATAGGAGCTGTTGTAAAGAAGCTGTCGTTATCCGCACTATTGTCAAACGGATCCGGATAAAATCTTGCATCCTTGGGGAATACCTTGCCGGTAATACCATCGTAGTCGTTGTACTTGCCGGTATATCCGCCGGTGGAATAGTAGGTGTTGCCGCCGTCCCTCCAGCAGAAAATTACAGGAACTTTAAGACCCGTTGCAGGAAGATCCTTCTGAGTATCTACTCTGTGCCACTGGTAAACCGGGAACAGATTATACGCTTCCGGATTTGCGGTTGCTTCCTGGGTTTTAGGGGTAAAACCGCCTGCAAATACGGGTACAGAGCCTGCAATTATGATTAACGCTAAAGTAATTACAGCGAATTTCGTTATTAAATTTTTGGGGCTTTTCGTTGAATTCATCTGTGTCTCTTTCAGCCAGTTATACTAATATATTTTTCTACGCAAATTATATCAATTAAAAGGGGGCAAATTGGGGGCAAATCGTTTATAATTGAAATAAAGATTACGAAGATACAGAGTATATTATATGACGACTACAGCAATAATTCAAATAACAGTTGAGTCTACAGCGGCACTAATTTGCATCTTAATTTTCGCACTCCTCATGGTAGGGCGAAAAACCATGGAGAGAAGCACGATACACATGACGGAGCTCCTGGTAATTGCAATATTCCTGCTCATTTCGGACTCCCTTGCATACTACTTCAGAGGCGACATGTCGGAGCTGGGCCTGCAGATGACCAGATCTTCCAACTTCCTGGTTTACACCTTCCAGTTCGTGATTATGTTCACCGTATCCCTGTACGCAAAATCCCTCATAGAAGAATACGGAGCAACGGTATCGTTTAACTACCTCTACGCGGAGCTCACCTGCTGCGCTGTCGCAATGCTCTGCGTAATGGTTTCCCAGTACACAGGTTTTGTTTATACTTTCGATGACCACAATCGGTACGTGAGAGGCCCCGGAATCTACGTAACCATGGGCCTCGGCATACTCTGCGTAATCATCCACGGCATAATGGTCTTCCGAAAGCGCAGATATCTGCCCAGAACGGTATTCAGGAACCAGATCTGGTACCTTACAGTGCCCTTCCTGAGCATTATCCTCCAGACCATTTTCTACGGATTCTCCTTCATGAATATCGCTATCGTAATCGTTCTGATATCCATGTTCGGCATCCATGAATCCGAAAGAATAAAGAAGTTCGAAGAGCAGACCCTGCTCCTGGCAATCCAGCAGGAACAGCTTACGGAGCAGAGAATCCAGATGGTTACATCCCAGATTCAGCCCCACTTCCTCTTCAATGCGCTCAGCACCATAAGCAGCCTCTGCAGCATAGACCCGAAAACCGCGGAAAAAGCCATCGACAACTTCGCAGATTACCTGCGAATCAACCTGGACACCATCGGAGAACAGAAGCTCATACCTTTTAAAACAGAGCTCAAGCACACCCATACCTATCTCTGGCTCGAGCAGCTGAGATTCGGAGACGACCTTAAGATCGAATACGACATCAAGGCAGACGACTTCATGATTCCGCCCCTCGTGCTCCAGCCGGTAGTTGAAAACGCAGTAAAGCACGGCATCTGCAAGAAGGAAGACGGCGGAACGGTAACAATTAAAGTTACAAGGGAAAACGGCGAAATTAAGATCCTCGTAGCAGACGACGGCGCCGGATTCGACACTTCCAAGCCCCTCTCAAAAGACAAGACCCACGTTGGCATAAATAACGTAAAGCACCGTCTCGCAACTCTGTGCGGTGGGTCACTTACCATAGAAAGCGCTCCCGGAGCCGGAACAAGAGCAACGATTTTAATTAAGGAGGACATCTTAAATGAACATATTGCTGGTTGATGACGAAGCTCTCCTGCTTGCAAAGCTTAAATCCTGTGCAGAAGCAGTTATACCGGAAGCAAACCTGTTTCCCTTCTCCAAGGCTTCCGAAGCCATGGAATTTGCAAAGACTACAAAGTTCGAAATCGCTTTTCTGGACATTAACATGCGTACGATAAGCGGCTTAGACATGGCTGTCAAGCTGCAGGAACTGTACCCGACGATCAACATTATCTTCTGCACCGGCTACAGCGAATACAGCATGGATGCCTTAAATCTCCACTGCAGCGGCTACATTTTAAAGCCCGTTACGGAAGAAAAGATGCTAGACGCAATAAAGCACTTAAGATATCCGGTGGAAGAAAAGGCAGATGCTCCAAAGGACCACCCAAAGGTTAAAATCCAGTGCTTCGGAAACTTCGACGCGTTAATCGACGGTGCTTCCATCACGTCCAAGTACGAAAAGACCCGTGAACTCCTCGCATACCTGGTAGACAGACGCGGCTCCATCTGCACAAACGCAGAGATTTCAGCAGTCCTCTGGGAAGAAGACGACCACAGCTCCTACCTTAAGAGCCTCCGCAAGGATCTGGTTCACACACTGGAAGACCTGGGCTGCGAAGACATCCTGGACAAGCAGTGGGGCAAGCTGGCCATAATTCCGGACAGAGTCGAATGCGACTACTTCGACTGGTGCAAGAACAAGGAAGGCTACAGAGAGCACGTATTCGAATACATGTCCCAGTACAGCTGGGCTGAATACGTAAATGCACAGATTGCAAACGAACTGTCCGACTATTAATTAAAGAATTAAAACATATAAAAAACGGCGGAATTTCCGCCGTTTTTTGCTGTTATTTAATTGCGTGGAGTCTTTTTAATTACTTTCCGAGGCCCATTCCGGCATCGGATTTCTGAACTTCAGGCTTTGCGTTCTCAAGATGGGGTTCGCCAGCCTTGGCTGCAGGTTCATTCTTGTGCACTTCGGCGTCCTTATTGAGCTGCCCTGTGCGGATGTCCATGCGGCGGCGGTTTTCTTCAGCAACATTTTCCTTCAGGTATTTTGTCCACTTGCCGCTTAATGCGTCATCGCCCTTAGCCTGTACTTTGTCTACGATTGCTACAGTGCCCTCTTTTGCAAGCTTAATGCGCTGTTCTTCAGGCATCATGCGGTCTGCAAGGTCCTTAAGGAATGTACCACCATTAGGAATGTCCTTTGCAATAGGAGAGAATTCAAAGGTGCTCAAAGTACCATCAGTCATCTGCTTGTTGAGATTATGCTGGAATTCCTGATATTCCTTCTTCCATGCTTCTCTTTGCTTCTCGTACTCAGCTAGAGCCGCAGGATCTTCAGTCTTCGGACGAACAGGTCTCATAGGTTCTACGACTTCAATTTCTTTCTGAGAAGCCCCTACATCTGCCTGCAGTGCCTTAAGGAGCATGATCTTATCGAGGCATTCTTTTCTCTGCTCTTCTGTAAGTGCAGGGTCTTTCTTGTGGTCCTGCATAAGGCGGCATTCTGCGTCGAAGCCGTCCTTTACAACCTTACCCATGGCAATAAAGGTTTCAATCTTCTCGATGTCGGTATCTTCAAGGCCGGCAGACTTAAGCATATCGAGCATGTCGTGCTCTTTAACAAACTTCATGACGTTATCTGCAACTTCTGCAAATACGCCGTGCTTTCTGTCTGTCCAGGAGAAATGATCTGCATGACCGATAAACAGCTTGAGCTTCTCTGTAAGATGGTTTGCAAGGTCTCTCTTACCGTAACCGTCGAAGTCGTCAAGGTCATCCATAAGCATACCTCTTACCGGTTCGACAATCGGGTGAATGATTACTCTGTTATTAGCACGGGGATAGTCTCCGTTCAGAATAATGTCTTCGAAGGACATGGAGTCAGGAGCGCTGGGCAGATTGTTGAAGTCCGGATTATCCTTGAAGAAATCCGGATGCTTTATAGACAGCATCATGCCAAGAGATGCAAACGTGTGCTCGTCAATTTCTTTGCCATCCGGTGTAAGTTCTGCAAGGTCGAAGTCTGATCCCTGCATGTAGCTCCAGTCTTTTACGGTATAGACACTGCCATTGCCCAGTTTTGTCCATTCGGGGTGGAACGGACGCTTTGAACCGTAGAAAGCGATAATGGAATCCCACTGAGCCTTGTTATCGAATGATTCCTTCATTCGCGCGTACTCATTAGGCTTTAAGATATCTCCGTCAACAAGCTTTGACCCCTTATCAGCTATTTCTTCAAGACGTTTCTTTTCAATTTCGTATTCAGCTCCGGCACTTCCGGTCATAGCATTGCTGTATCGGAATACTTTTAAGAATCTGTCGCTGATTTCATCTAAGGATTCTTCGATGTCTTCTGCATCATCACTTCCGAGATTTGCTGCAAGTTCAGGGTCTTTTCTTCGAAGGTCCCATGCGAATTCTGCAAATCTTTCTGAGTTTGCAAGTTTTTCTATTGCCTTTTCTCTGTCAAAGTCATCTGCAAGAGGATCGATCATTTCAAACATGCGATTGCGGAAACCAAATTCATCACGATCAAGCAGAGCCTTATCTACAAGCATTGTAGCCAGTGCATTGCAGAAAATTTCGTTTGTAAGTTTATCTTCGGGAATCTGGTTCAGGAAGATCGCAGTTTCAACGACTTCATCTCTTAAATTCTGATCGTCTTCGGCGCACTTCTTATTGAATGCTGCAACCTTGTCGAGTCTGTCCTGAACAGCCTTGGGAACCCTATTTTCTTTAATGGTCTTGAGCATGGAGGCATAGGCCATGGATTCTTCGTACTTTACCTTTGCAGCCTGGTAATCTTTCATTGCCTGCGAGGGCTCTCCGCTTACTAAGTTGGACCACCAGTTTGCAATAGCTGCGAAGAAACCTGTCGGGGGCTTCGGTTCTCCGATCTGAGGGAAATCTGCTGCTCTGGCAGCCTGATAACCTACTACCGGAGTAAAAACATCCTTTGTCTTGTCAATGAAAACAGGAACCGGGGCTTTGTCGTCATACTTGCTCACTACATAGATTTCGCCCCGCTCGCTTAATTCCCTTGCCAGAGACATGTCGTCGCCGGCATCAGTATCTCCCTCCCCGTCGC